>JBBJOD010000333.1:0-5904 GCA_037721715.1 Chitinophagaceae bacterium
CAGCCGCACTTCTGAACGGCCTGGAGAAGCCTCCTACCGGTGTTGAGTATGCGAGATTTTCCAATGCGTAAGGCAATGTAAATGCCGTGATGTAGCCGATGTTACCATGGTTAAGGCCAACGGACGAATCCGAGGAGTAAACCGTGGCAACTTTTGAAAAATCAGTTCCTTTTTTTAATTCATTGAAGGCAGAATCAGCCAATTTACGGGCACTTAACGTATCGGGGTTTCCAATAGAGTTGTTGGCAGCAACTGCTATAAAAATATGGGCAAGTTGAATATCTTTCTGGCTTCGGTAGAATGCTTCATCAACAATTTGTTTAAAACTGCTTTCATCATGCAGGAACCCTTCCGTGATTTGGCGGCGGTATTCCATTAGTTCTGCTTCCTGGGTGGGTAACGTATCCAGTTTGAGATCGTAAGCAGCCTTTACCTTTAATTTAAAACGTATGTAGAGCTCCAGGTAGTCACGGTAAGCTTTTTCCGATTTCCTTTCTGTATTATTTTTCAAGAAAGCCCTTAAAAAATCTTGTTTACTGATAGAACTGCTTCCATAATTAGCTATCGGCTGTGACTGCAAAGCGCAGGCAAGCACAAGAAAGAAGAATAGATAACACAACCGGCTGGTAATTTTCATTTAGCAAATTTAACTGGCCAATGCCGTTAAACGCCCTGGTAAAATAAATACAGGTTCATTTAGGTAAAGATTATTTGCCTGAAGTATTCTTCATCTTAATGTTCATTACATCGTCTAATTGCAGGTAGGTCAATTTTTTGGCGATAATGCGTTTGTCTTTATCCAGCAAGTAAAGCACTGGTGTCTGAAAAACATCGTACAACTGTTTATAGCTGGCCCTTCCGGAAGCGGAAACTGCATTTTTTTGTTCCTCGGTCTGGTAAACATGTATCCAGTCCTTTAATTTGTTCTCACGAATATATTGCATCCATGCTTCTTTGCCTCCATCTACCATTACACCGTAAACCTGTACTCCTGCGCTTTTCCATTTCTTTTGGAAGATAGAGTCCACTTTAGGAACCAGTTCTTTGCAATGGCTGCAGGTAGGGTCCCAAAAGCATATGACTGTAAATGGTGCCTGCACTTCAAAAAGCGGCTTTAACTTACCGGAAGTATCTATCATTTCTATGTTTGACGCAGGCTGCCCGATCAGGTTAGCCATCAGGCTATATGCCCTGTCAGACATATACTTTTTATACTTTTCCGTAAACCAGTCAATCTGGGGATTGTTATTGATGTACTTTTCAAACAAGTGAACAAATACCGCATCCTGTCCCATATATTCAGGATTAATGTACTTCTGAACAAAATGTGTTAGCAGGTACCTGTACATTTCGTTGTTGCTGCGCGACTTTACTAACATTAGGTCCAACTCTTTTTTTATAGAATCAGGGTCAGGAGCAACCAGTTCTCTGTAATATTTTTCCAGCCGCGGCTCAAAAATCGGTGTTCGCAGTAACCTTTCGTCCGTGAACGCAATGCCATCCCAATAATGTGTTTTATAATACTGAAAGGCAAAAAGAGAATCGTACTTTTTTCCCGGATGTTTTTCGACGGGTGGAATCTCTGGCTCTTTCATTGACCTAAACAGGGTAGCCAGCATGGAAGCAGGGAACTTATTTTCAATGTCTGTCCTCGATTGTAGCAGTTGCCTGTTTAAGACCCGTAATTTTTCACTTATGCGGGTTGAGTCCGCTCCGGAACTTGCATTAGACAGCCCGGTCATTAAATCATTTATTTCTTTGCCCGTTATAGCAATGTTCTTTGAATAGGATTGAAACAAGCTATTATCATCTGAACCGGCGAATACCACGCTGTTAGGGAGATTGGCGGTATCAGCACTGATTGTAAAGTTTTGCTGCTTATCAAATAACAGCTCAAACAATATTTCCTTTTTTGGTGATACAATGAAGTAGATACCGCCTGTAAGTTTTTGCTTCCCCGAAAACACTGCCGTACTGTTGCCATCAATAAGGGCGGAATCTGCAAGCGCCTTTACCTTACCATAATAGTATCCAAGGTATATGTACTGATTTTTTAAGGGTTTGATGGTTACCTTAACCTGGTAGCCGGTTTGAGAGAAAATTTGTTGAGTAAAGAGAATGGCCAGGTAAAATAAGAGGGTGCGTTTCATTTAATGGAGGTTGAGCTATCGGCTATCAGCTACTAGCTACTAGCTTAGAGGCTAAATAGTTTGTTTGTTCTTATGAAAAATGATTCCCTTAGTTGGTATTTACCAAGTAAGGGAATCATCATGAGGTGGTGGGTGAAAACACCAGTTACGGAAAACCTGCAAATAGTGCTATCGATCGCCTAACGGGCGGTGCTAAGTTAACCGTTGATAGCTGACTGCTAAAAGCTATCAGCTTTTTTTTAATTCAACATTCACCGTAATATCCACTTCTTTGCTAACAACGAGACCACCTGCTTCTGTCGCTTTATCCCATTTTAAATTGTAATCAAAACGATTAATGGTTGATTTTGCTTTGAAGCCCGATTTTACACCACCTCGTTCATTTACGCTTCCGCCATAGGTTACGTCGAAAGTGATTGGCTTGGTAACATCCCTAATGGTAAGGTTACCTGCAAGCTTATATTTGTTGCCCCCTGATGGAGTAAAAGAAGTGCTGACAAATTTCATAGCGGGATATTTTTCAGCATTGAAAAAATCGTCAGATTTCAGGTGCTTGTCCCTCTTTTCATTATCTGTATCTATCGAAGCAACGTCGACAGAAAATTCCACTTTAGCATCGGAAAAATCCGGCTTGGTGTGCTCCATGCTTCCGTCAAACAATTTAAAATTACCTTCAGTTTCTGTGACTACCATATGTGTAACTGCAAACTTCACATTGGAATGTGATTTGTCAATGCTCCATTTGGTGGCAGCCTGTGGTGTAACACCGTTCGAAGCAATGGTAGCTAGATTTTCTTTTTGTGCGAGAGGTGTAAAGGAAATGGCTGCTAATGCCGTTATCATTACAAGAGATGCATAAGCCAGTTTCTGGGTCATAGTATATATATATTTTAATGTTTGAACACCGATAAAGTTACTACTTATTCTTTATAGTTCAATGCTACCGGTTAAAGTTCATTTACCGCAATTTATCAGCCACTCGTAGTTATTCAATAACATTTATGCCTGTATTAACGAATGAATCAGGCAATCCTTCAACAGACTTGTGATCTGGCGTTCGGTTGTATAAATAAAAACTAATTGTCAACTTAACCAGGGCACTATTACTTACAAAATTTAATATCCCTTGTAATAGTACATGTACTTCCGGTTACCGTTAGGGTATATGGCTAATAACAATTAGCTGAGTGATTGTTAATTGGCTCAACGCTATTATTTTTGCCGATATTATCAAAAAAAATAGAACAGCATAAAATGACCGACACAAAGCTTTCATCTTTATCGGAAACGCTAATAGGCTCGGAGATTGTGAAATTAGGAGGTGAAATCCGCGAGAAAATAAGGCAGGGTGAAAAAATTTACAATTTTACGGTAGGAGATTTTGATCCGGCCATATTTCCCATTCCTAAAGAACTGGAGAATGAAATCATTGAAGCGTACCGGGGTCATTTTACCAATTACCCGGCAGCCGAAGGCAATTTGGATTTGAGAGATGCCATTGCCCAATTTATGTTGCTACGCGAACAACTTGATTATAATATAGATGAGATCCTTGTTGCCTCGGGAGGTCGACCATTGATATATGCCTTGTTCCGTGTTATTTGTGACAAAGGCGATAAAATAATTTATGCAGTTCCTTCATGGAATAACAATCACTATGTTCATTTTATAGAAGGTGAACATGTGGTGGTAGAAACCTTACCCGAGAAGGATTTTATGCCTCTTGCGGAAGATATCAGGCCGCATATAAGTGGTGCTACTTTGCTGGCACTATGTTCGCCGCAAAATCCTACAGGAACTACGTTCAGCAAGCAGGAATTAGAGAGAATTTGTGACCTTGTTTTAGAAGAAAATGAAAGACGTGGACCTACAGAGAAAAAATTATATGTCATGTTCGACCAAATGTATTGGCACCTTACTTTTGGCGACATTCAGCATTATAATCCAGTAAGTTTAAGGCCCGCCATGCGCGACTATACCGTATATATTGATGCGATCAGTAAAGTTTTCGCAGCTACCGGGGTTAGGGTAGGATGGTCATTTGGTCCCGCTACCATTATCAATAAGATGAAGGCGATATTGACCCATCTTGGTGCATGGGCCCCCATGGCAGAACAAAAGGGCGTGGCCCGTTTTCTGCTTCAGAGTGAAAATGTGAACAAGTACCTTACCTGGTTTAAAAGTGAAGTGGAGGAAAGGTTAAGCCGGATCTATAAAGGGTTGATGAATTTGAAAGCACAGGGTTATCCTGTTGATGCTATAGCACCGCAGGCGGCAATATATCTTACGATACAGATAGACCTGGTAAATAAAGTTACTGTAAATGGAGTGGTACTACAGACCCAGGATGCGGTGACCAGCTATATATTGGATGAAGCTAAATTGGCAGTGGTGCCCTTTTATGCCTTTGGCGCTGCACGCAATTCTTCCTGGTACAGGCTGAGCGTAGGTACCAGTAAAAAAGAAGAAATCGAGGAGATGATCAGTCTGTTAGAGCAGGCGCTGAAAAAATTATCCTGATAAAAATGCCCGTATAGACGGGCGTTTAATTAATTTTTATTACAGATAAACTCAAAAGGCTTCAGCTTTTCCTGGTTAATAACTTGAATAATTTTCTTTCTCTGATGATGAATTTTATACTGATTTAAATCGATTACCTCGTAGGCTATACAATAATTATCGATCGTTTCTGTAAAATGGAGCAACTCGTTAAGTTTTTCCAATTCATTTTCAATGGCTTGTTCATTTCTGAACTCGTCTTTCAGTAAGACAAGCAAATCTCGATTTCTCGTTTTCATTACATTAGTTCGTTTAATAACCAACAAAACCTTTATGTACACCACAACCACAACCCTTTTTGGAATCCCCCATGCGTCCACTGCTACTGCAGCTCACTAAAGTTGCACTAAGAATAAACAATAATAATAATGTATGGAATGTCCTTTTCATAGATTCGGTTTCTCTAAATTACAATTTTAATACAAAATTAATATACTCATTTGACTATCAATGAAAAAATTAACATACCGCATGAAAATGTGCCTGTTATACTGGTAGCTCCCCTCGATTGGGGACTCGGGCATGCAACAAGATGCATACCTATAATAACCCATTTGTTAACAATTGGTTGCAAAGTCATTGTAGCTGCGGAAGGTAAGCAGCGCCTGCTGTTAAAGCAGGAATTTGCTGGTATCAGGTGTGTATACCTGCAAGGATACCGTGTTGAATACGGCACCAAAGGTTGGCAAACCCTGCTGAAAATATCACTCCAGTTACCAAAATTATTGAGATCAATCAAGCAAGAAAACCGCTGGCTGCAGAAATTTATTTTGGAAAATAAAGTTAATGGCGTCATTTCAGATAACCGATACGGGCTTTTTAGTAAACAGGTACCTTCTGTTTTTATAACGCATCAACTCAATGTAAAGTGTCCGTTTGGACCCCTGGTGGAAAGTTTTATTCAGCAATTCATTTATAAGTATATAAATAAATTCAATCAATGTTGGGTACCTGACTATGAGGGGGATGTAAACCTGGCTGCTGAATTATCTCATCCAAAAAACTTGCCCGCCACTACCGTCAAATACCTGGGAAGATTAAGCAGAATATCCAGGCAGGCGAATAACAACGAGACGGGTCCGTTGTTGATTTTGCTATCAGGGCCAGAACCCCAAAGGACCAGTTTAGAGGTGCTCTTACTAAATCAGTTAACCTCATATACCGAATCGGCAATACTGGTCAGGGGCTTGCCCGG
>JBBJOD010000334.1:0-5872 GCA_037721715.1 Chitinophagaceae bacterium
ATTCCCTCCTGGAATAGGTAGGGTCTTAGCACATCCCCTCCTGGGAGGGGTAGGGGTGGGTAAAATTTCGAATTTCAATATTTCAGGTAGTTTAGTCAGACAGTAATGTTATTTTTTATATCCTTTGAGCATTATACCGTAAACGCCCAACCCATATCAAAGTGACGAACGGAAGGAAATATTTTTTACGATGATTTCACCTTTCTAAATACAATGAAAAGCATGATTGAAGCAACTAAATACAATCTTTTATGGTGCCTTCTTCTAGTTGGTAATAACGTTTGGTCACAGGCTATTAAACCGCTATTCACCTTTGGAGTAATTGCAGACGTGCAATACGCCGACCGCGACAATCATCTGACCCGGCACTACCGGTCTTCTTTACATAAACTGGACCAGGCGGTGGAAGTTTTCAATAAAGAGAAAGTACGCTTCGTTATGAGCCTGGGAGATTTTATCAATGATGATTTCAAAAGCTTTGATACCCTGAATGCTATTACGAGAAAACTTAATATGCCACTTCACCATGTTATCGGGAACCACGACTATGAAGTGGACGATGAAAAGAAAAGCAAGGTTCTTGCTGTAATGAAATTGAAAAAAGATTATTATGCCTTTTTGAAAAAGAACTGGAAATTCATTGTTCTGAACGGGAATGATATCAGCATGATGTCAAATACCGTTGGTTCTCCAAAATACGACAGCGCCAAACAAATATTCGATCAGCTCAAGTTAGCCGGAGTGCCCAGCGGAAAACCCTGGAACGGCACATTAAGCACCGGCCAATTAAACTGGATGAAGAAAGAACTGGCCAATGCCCTCAAAAAAAATCAGCAGGTTATTTTACTTTGCCATTTTCCTTTGTATCCTGATCAATCGCCACACATATTATGGAACACCACTGAAATCCGGGAAACTATCGAAGCATTCCCTAATGTAAAGGCTTACCTGAACGGACATGTACATGCAAGCCAGTACTTTCTTCAAAATGGAGTGAACTATGTTACCTTTAAAGGCATGGTGGAGAAAGATGAAAATGCTTTTGCCATTATTTCTGTATTTAAAGACCACCTCGAAATTAAAGGTTATGGAAAGGAGGTGGACAGGGTTTTGAAGTGATACTAGTGGAAATTCATCCGACCCCTAAGGAGTCATCTCGCAACAGCAGAGACACACGATAGCCACCGGATAAATCAAAGTAACTGATGATTGTACGATAAGAACAACATTCAGAACGATTAGGGATGGGTGATTACTTATGCTGGTACTATTTTTAACGGATAGAATACCGAAGTATTTATCTACTTGCACATTGTATAAAAGGCACTAAAGGCCTGGTGTTTCCTGGTGTCTTAGTGACTCTTTGAGGCAATGAGAAGTGTTGATACTTTAGGAAATTAATAAAACCAGGGAGAATATTATTTAACAAAACAACAGTTCACTAATAATTGTCAACAATGAATTTTAAGTTCTATAAGAGAGCAGTATTTGCCACTATTTTCATCGTAAGTGGTTTTGTGCAAAGTAGTACCTGTTTGGCCAACGATAAAATTTTACTGGCAGCTGAATTCATTAATCCCGCTGATGAAGATGTAGCGCCGGGCTTATACAGGCTTTTTGAAAAGGCCAAAAAAGGACGCTATACCAAGATACAATTTCAGAAAGGCATCTATCATATCTATAGCGATCATGCTTTTGAGAAATATTCTTTTATCAGCAACCATGATTCAGGCCTGCGTAAAATTGCTTTTGCCATTATTGGTTTTAATCATCTCGAAATAGACGGAGGCGGAGCCGAATTTATCATACATGGACTGGTGATCCCGATTGCCATAGAAGATTCAAAAGATATTACAGTACGAAACCTGTTTTTCAATCACGACAAGGCTACCCATAGCGAACTGAAAGTAGTTGCTGTCAACAGCGACAGCACTACAATTGATTTTGAAATTGGCAAAGAGTATCCTTACGAGATTAGAAATGGGGAACTTATTTTCCTTAAATACGGTTACGAACATAATCTTGAAAATGCCATTTACTGGGACCCTGCAAGAAATGCCGTAGCTTTTCAAAGCCGGCAGCTTACTCCACTTTACAAGAACCTGCGAAAATCTGTAGTTTACTCATTTGACAATGAAAAATCACTCTACCCGGTAGATAGCAATTCACCAGCCTATAAATTTCGCGGAACAGAAAACAGTTTAATGGCCCGCCAGATTGAACCTGGCCTTGTAAGGGTAGCAGGCGTAAAAAACAGTTTACCTAAGCCGGGCTGGATACTGGTTGCCAAAGGCTTAAATGGAAATAACCGGCTTGCACCGGGAATAAGATTACTCGATGCTGAAAATATTTTAATCAATAACGTAACTGTGCATCATGCCAGTGGAATGGGGCTGATTGCTGAGGGCTGTACCAATATAACGCTAGACGGATTTAATGTATTACCCAAAGCAGGAGGTGGAAGAATTTTGTCTACCAATGCCGATGCTTCCCACTTTGTGGGATGCAGGGGGAAAATCCTGATGAAGAACTGCCGGTTTGAAAACCAGCTGGACGATGCTACCAATATCCACGGCACTTATATGGAAGTTACCGATATCGGTAAAAACTCGGCAGGTGCGAGGATAGGCCATTTTCAACAGGTCGGTTATCACTTTGCAAGGCCGGGTGATTCTGTAGTAGTTGTTAATCCTGCCGTTAGCGCCATGCCTTTGGCCAAACTCACTGTGAAGAAAGTGGAATTGATTAATACGAGGTACTATCAGATTACATTTAATGAAGATATCCCCGCCGTAGTCAAAAAGGGTTATTACCTCGAAAACGTGCAGGCTTATCCTGAAGTGGAAATCCATGATAATAAATTCATAAATAACAGGGCTCGCGGCCTGCTTATTTCTACTCCCCGGAAGGTAGTTATTGAGAACAATGTGATCAGCAGTATGATGGCAGGTATTCAATGCCCGAATGAGTTTACTTTCTGGTACGAATCGGGATATGTAAAAGACATCACCATTCGCAATAATAAATTTCTCGACAATACATATGGTAATACTAAACCTTCGGCAGTAATAAATATTATGGCAGCATCTGCCAACCACAGTCCGATTCATGAAAAGTTTGTGATCGAAAACAATAGTTTCGCTAATTATTCATCCTTTATTCTTTCCGCAGAATATGTAAAATATCTTGTATTTAAGAATAATGCCATCACCTATTCAGGAAACTACCCCTTAGATGGTACATCACCCATCATTCACTTAACCGGTGTGGGCACAGCAGACCTGCAAAACAACAGGTACGATAGCCGCTTTCCTGATTTTTTGCCTGGGCACAATGGTACTTCCGAGAAGATCATTAACACGGATAATAAACCCATCAGGTAAATCGCGGAAATATTTTTATCATTGTTATCCAAAGTAAATTAATAAATACTTGCCAAATCCTAACTGGAGGCACCTCTCGGCTCATCCCCTCCTGGGAGAGGTAGGGGTGGGTAAAATTTTGAATTTCGCGCCTGCCTTTTTTCAGCAACTGGCAGTTAAGAGCACTTCCATAGCAGGAATCAATTAGCAGATAAAGCGGTATATTTACTTCTACATTTTTATCTATCGCTTTTACTCATGGATCGTTTGTTGCCTGCTGTTTTTAAGTGTTTTGTTTTCATAGTTGGTTTTTTGTGTATAGGTCCTGCAACAACTGCCCAGACCGTCTTCAAAGAATTCAACATTAATAACGGGCTGCCCCATACAGACGCCTATTGTACGGTGCAGGATAGCAAAGGATTTCTTTGGTTTGCCACACTTGACGGTTTATGCCGCTATGATGGCTTCGATATGATCGTTTACCGCAACGATCATTCAGATCCTTTTTCGCTAACTAACAATCGCATCATCGCTCTTGAGTATGATAAACTTCGCAACGGATTATGGATTGGTACCCAGGGTGGGGGATTGAATTATATGGACCTGGTATCTGGCAAATTCTATCAGGTGGATTTGAAAAACAATGGGCACCGGGTAAAGGAAGTGCTGGTGATTAAAATTATTGAAGGGCAAACGCTTTTGGTAGGCACTAATGAAGGTTTATATGAAGGGGTAATAAACAACATAAAGCCTTATACACCTACGTTAAAAAAATCCTCCGTCGGAGGCGGAATAGTTGAGTCGATTTTTAATGACAAAAATAATGGAGTTTGGGTGGGCACCCTCACCAGTCTCTATTATAAACCAATAGGATCGCAAATATTCAGTCCCATCTTTACTAATGTATTGCAGGATGTAAATTCATTGGTAACCTATGATAGCAGGAATATGCTGGCCGGGTCGCCGAATGGATTGTTCATCGTTAATTTCGAAAATTTTACAGTAAGAAAGCTCAATGATCTTAAAGCAACGTCATTGTATGTTGATAATGCTGCTTCAATTTGGGTGGGCACATTAGCCAGTGGTTTGTTTAATTGTAATGGAGAGGGTTCCATAGTGGACAATTTCTCGTTTGATCCGTCTTCAACGAACTTCAGGATAAAAAATATATTCAAAGACCGCTCTTCAAGCTTGTTTATTTCCACGCAGGGAGAAGGAATAAAAATTTTTAATGAGAATAATTACACCTTTAAATCTTATCCTAAAAACGTTGCTGCTGCAGCCTATTCAGAATTAAAACGGCCTTTATGTTTTTATGCAGATGACGATTCAACCGTATTAATCGGTACGCGCCGGAGCGGACTTGCAGTATACGAGCGTTACACTGACCGGCTTAAGTTTTATAATGTTCGAAGCACAATTACCGATCAGGTTACCCGTTCAAATATTACCGCCGTATTTAAAGACAGCAACAAAAATCTTTGGATAGGAGATGGAAAAGGTATAGTGATGCTTGATGGAAAATACGTGGAAAGCAAAGCCTTTCATAGTTATTTGTTTAAGCCGCTTTCCGGTTTTCCTTTGCCATTAAGAGTAAATAAAATTTTACAGGATAAAAAGGAAAGAGTATGGGTAGTTACCTCCAGGGGATTGTTTTGCTATGACAAAAACAGCAAGCTGGTTCTTAACAGCAACCAACTGCTGAAAAACTATAAAAGCATTCAATCGGATTATCTAAATGATATCATCCTGAATGAAGAAGACAACGGGCTTTCTCTTGTATTATGGGTGGCCAGCAAATCGGGTATCTGGAGGGTAAAATTAAATAACACCGATTTTACACTGCTGGATTTCAAAAAGTTTACCGCTGGTGCTGCAGAAAACCAGTTGTACGCTAACTGGATATCTCTTCTCCACCAGGACCGGGATCAGAATATCTGGGCCGGTACCATCGGCGGCGGTTTAAGTTTGATGGTTCCGGAAAAAAACGGGAATTATTCTTTCCGGACAATTACAACAAAAAACGGGTTACTTACCAACGACATTGAAACGCTCCTGGAAGATTCCCAGGGCAATTTCTGGATAGGCAGTATAGGTCTTACAAAATACAACTCAAAGAACCGGACTTTTACCTACTACGATGACAATGACGGACTTCAAAGTAATGCCTTCAAAGTTTGGGCGGCTTTCAAACGCGAAGGCGGCGAAATGTTTTTTGGCGGAATTAACGGTTTTAATATATTCTACCCTCAAAGTATTGGGAAAAAGTCAGAAGTATATAGTCCACAACTAACCAACCTTGTAATTAACAATATCAATGTAAGGCCCGGCATTCCCATAGAAGGAAATGTTATCCTTAAGCAAAGCCTACCCTATACCCCTGAGATTACACTTAACCACAAAATCGGAAGCTTTGGGGTGGAGTTTGCAAGCATTCACAGCCACGATTTTCAAAAAATTGTTTACCGCTATATGCTGAAAGGTTATGATAAGGAATGGATTTATACTAA
>JBBJOD010000335.1:0-5866 GCA_037721715.1 Chitinophagaceae bacterium
CACTTTGCTTAAAATACGGATCTTACAATTTCGGCATTAGATAAACTTCATACGTTGTTCACATTCGCTTAACAATTTTTTAATGTTGAACCTTGAAATTCGTTAGACAATAAAAACATTGTATGACAAAAAGATTTTTGAGATTCGCAGCTTTTGGAATAGTGATAAGCCTGTCGTCTGGCATTTTTATTTCCTGCAATAAAAACCCATCACGCCCTCCTATTACACCAAAACCAGAACTGGCGAACCATTCGGTTACGCCTGCCTTTTTAAAAAAACTGACTGGTTTTGAAAAAATGGAAATATTTACTTTGATAAGTAGCGAGGATCGCTTTGCAAATTTTCGGTTTGGTGGTTCTGCTGATGGAGCCGGCTTCATAAAAGAACCTGGTGCTGGCGGATACGTGATGCTGGTCAATAATGAAGACAATTATGCAGTGTCTAAATTGTACATGGATGAGAACCTAAAACCCTTTAAAGGTGAATATGCATTGAACTCAGATGGTGGCCAGTGGCGCTTGTGTTCAGGCACTTTGGCTACACCCGGCGAAAATGGTTTTGGACCGGTTTATCTTTCTGTAGGTGAAAGCAGCGCTGAAGCAATGACCCATGCCATTGATCCTTTTGAGAGCTTCGCATCTCCCGGAACGCCACGCGGCCTTCCCGGACTTGGAAGATGGAGCGGTGAAAACGCAGTGCCGTTGAATAAAGATGCCTATCCTGGAAAAACAGTCATAGTAACCGGCGAGGATGCGTCTGATGCTTCCGGTGGGCAGGTGGCACTTTACCTTACAAATACAGTGGGTGACTTGAATAGCGGTTCACAGTATATGCTTAAGCGTGCAGACGGCAATCAAAAAGAATCGGATATGGTGGCAGGTACCGCTTATGACGTTGAGTTTGTAAAAATTGAAAATCACAGAACACTCACCGGTTCACAGATACAGGCAATGACTGACCCGTTAAAAGCCATAAAGTTTGGCCGTGTTGAGGACCTTGATTATCGCAAAGGATCTGCAGCAAACAGCAGGGAGATTTATTTTAATGTTACCGGCCAGGATCCTAGTGGCGTAAATGCAGATCTGTCGCGTACTGTTTTCGGAAGGGTGTATAAACTGGTTCTTGATCCTTCAGACCCTTTGAAAGGAAAGCTTACCTGCATATTGAATGGAGACGATAAAAAAAGTGTAGCAAGAGATTTTCAAAATCCTGACAACATTTGTGTTACTACTAATTTTGCCTATATACAGGAAGATTCCAATACTTATGGAAAAGAAGAACATGATGGATATATCTACCAATACAACCTGGCAACAGGCGAATTGAAGAAGGTAGTAGAAATTGACCACAGGAGAACCGAGGCAGATGCCGCTAAATACAATATTGGCGGCCCTTCGGCTAAGGGAAGCTGGGAATATGGTGCGCTCATTGACATTTCAGACATAATCGGTATACCAAATACGTTCACTTTGTGTATTCAGCCACACTCATGGATCGACCCTAAGTTCAGAGGTATTGATGGTGGTAGCAAAAGAAAGGATGAAGCCCAAGGCAGTCAAATTGTTCTTATAAAAGGTTTACCTCGTTAAACTTAATAGGTTAACCCCCACACCACCATCCTCTGACTGAAAAGTCAGGGGGTTTTGATTATATATCAACTCATACTATGCAAATAAAATGGTGGATCATTTCAATACTTTGTACAGTTATATCGCTGGTTTCCTGTTTAAATTTCACGAAAGAAAGCACCCTAACCAGAATTATTAAAGAATTGAAGATTGAACTCAACAATGCATCTGCAGAAGTAAAACAATTAATAAAGCTCGCTGAAAATAGCGCCGGCATCATAGAAGTTCAGAAGCAATTTCGAAAATCGCGGTCGGCGTATAAAAGAATTGAATGGTTTGCTGAATATTATTACCCGTTCACTGCAAAAATGATCAATGGTCCTGCACTCGATGAAGTGGAGCCTGACGAAAAAAACATAATTGTAAAAGCGGAAGGATTCCAGGTAATAGAAGAAATACTTTTTGACACGGGCAACAATTACCTGCAACCGGAACTTTTACAACAGGCAAAAATATTAGGGTCAAATATAGGACGGCTTGAATATATGGTCACCTTACTGGAAACGACAGACGCACATATTCTCGATGCGCTTCGTTTACAAATTTTCAGGATCATCACTTTGGGAATTTCCGGCTTTGACTCGCCAGTAGCGAACAATAGTTTAGAAGAAGCAGCTACTTCTTTAAAAAGTATAAAACACATCGTGTCGTTATATCAGCATGAATTGATCACCCAAGACAATCGCTTAATGGAACAGCTGCAAGTTGATTTAGACCGTTCCATACAATCTTTGTCTTCAGCAAAAGACTTCAATTCATTCAACAGGATGATATTTATTATAGACTTCATGAACCCGGCTTCTGAAAAAATCCTGGCCATCCAACATGCCTTAAAACTTCCGCGTTTTACTGAACCAAGGTTTTTATCTGCCGAAGCACCATCGCTTTTTGCTCGGAATATTTTTAATGCAGATTTTTATACACCGGGTGTTCAGTCGTACAGTAATCCCGAAAAGATAAAGCTGGGAGAAAAACTATTTTATGACGGTATTCTTTCAGGAGACGGAAAGCGAAGCTGCGCCACCTGTCACCAGCTAGGCAAGGCCTTTACCGACGGACTCGCCACCAGCGTTGCTTTTGATGGTAAAAATAATATCAGGCGCAATTCACCTACACTGATAAATGCCGCTTTGCAGCCAGCACTTTTTTACGACATGCGTGTCAGTTACCTGGAAGACCAGGCTAAGGATGTGATCGACAACAAAGATGAGATGCATGGATCATTACAAAATGCCCTCCTGAATATTGCAATGGATGACGTTTATAAAGAATTGTTCGTAAAAGTTTATAAAAATGAAGAGCTGTCGGAATTACATGTCAAGAACTGTATTGCCGCATACATCCGATCACTGGTGACAATGAATGCCAGGTTCGATCTTTATATGAGGGGAGATCATGCTATTATGAATAAAATGGAAATCGACGGCTTTAACCTTTTTGCCGGGAAAGCCAAATGCGCTACCTGCCATTTCATACCTTTGTTCAATGGAAATAACCCACCTGTTTTTGACAAGATTGATGCGGAAGTTTTAGGTGTTCCGGCTACTGCTGATTCGCTTCAGCCGGTATTGGACTCAGACCAGGGAAAATTTAATTTATACAGGATCGGGCTGCATAAGAATGCTTTCAAAACACCAACACTGAGAAATATCGAATTTACTGCACCTTACATGCATAACGGCGTTTACCAAACGCTGGAAGACGTCGTTGCATTTTATAACCGCGGCGGCGGAGCCGGTTTAGGACTGCAACTGGATAACCAGACGCTACCTGAAGATAAATTGAATCTCACCGCATATGAAAAGGAATCTTTGATCGCGTTTATGAAAACTTTAAGTGATACTACATTCGGAAGGAACTGATGGATGTTTAACTAATGTTCATGCCGCAAATGGAACCTAATTATAATTAGATGGATATAATTAGATGGAGAATGAGCGGCTGTTTCTTTTTTATAGCAGGATGGGAAACGAACAATTAGAAATGCAGCAGTTTTTACCTACCAAGTTTTAACCTCGCAGACTTGCAAGACGCCAGCATGGCGTCTTGCTAAAATAATCATAGTTCCGGGCCTATTTTTTAATATAACGGTAAGCGAAGCGTGCATTGGGAGCAGTATCTCCTTTGTCAAGCCAATCCAGGGCGTTTCCATCAGCCAGTGAATTATCTGCCCATTTGAAATCGATGGTGAACCCGTTGCCTTTTATTCCTAAAGCGCCTTTCGGTATTGCCAGTTCCATTTCGTGGGAACCGGTGCGGTATTGAAGGTTGGAAATCTTTTCCCAATTCCAGCCACCTTTGGAAACCTCCAGGATGGCATTGTTCTCAGCAGGTACACTTCGGTTAATGATATACGTGAATCCTTCCCAGCCGGCATTGGTTTCATTGATGTTGATTAACAGGCGCATCCAATTCGGTGAATTCCACGCTGATAGAGGTTGAGCTGTCCTGGCATACAGGTAAACATTGTCGGCATCACTGGTGATTTTTGATTCAACAATATCATTCCTGCCAGTAGTATTGGAATACTCTTTGATCCTTCCCCAACCCGGATGTTTCCGATGGAGCACATCGCCCAGGTCATCTAAAAACAAGGCTTCCACTTTTTGCCAGTCTGCAAACCTCCCATTGATTTTAATGTTATTGGTCGACGTAAAAACCGGGATAGACCTCGATCCTTTAAACTTTCGGATATTATCGACCAGCTGGTAATAATAATTATCATTCATTGCGCCTTTTACAGGTTCGGCATCACGGCTGTATTCGTCATTATACAGGTCAACAAAATAGGTGTCACCTTTCACAATCGGCTTGCCAATCATATTGGCTGATTTGCCATCGTTGAAACGCATGGCAACCCATTCGTTCCATCCCGTTATAAACACAAATTCAGGATCTACTTCATGGGCCCTTTTCCATTGCTCTGCAAAATACAAACCTACGCCTGGTTGTTTATCCATTGGCTCTTTGCCATCATGAAAACTCCTTCCGATATTCGACATGGGATGCTCGGCAATAGAAACGCTTATTTGTTCGGGTTTATCTTTCGCTTGGTGCCAGCCAAAATTCTGCGGTGTATGATCCAGCCAGGGCCATTTGTCTTTACCGTCTCCAAACCATTCCTGCCCTTTGGTCCATGCCCAGGAATGACGTGTTGTAAAAAAAGCAGCTGTTTCGCTGGTCAAAGCCTTTGGAGGGCAGAGTAATAAAGGCTTTCCTTTCCATTTAAACCACAGGTCTGCAAACAAATTCTTTTTATAAATACTGTCATACAACCGCTTCACAGTTCGTTCAGGTGCACTGTTAATGATAAACGTTAAAGAGGGCGTCGATTTACCTTCATATCGCATCTTTGAATAAGTCTGGACAATTTTTGTAACCTGTGGTAAATAGATAGCCGCGTTGGTAACGTCGATGATGATCACATCAATGCCAGCGTCTGAAAGCATTTGCGCGTGTTTACGGATGATCCATTCATCATCGGGCAAATAATAACCAAAGTATGGCTCACCCCAATGATGAAATGCATGCAGCGGGCCATACGCTGGACTATCAGGGTTGGCGGCCAGCAGTTCGCTGATATCATAAGGGCTTGCCGTATCTGACGGCGATTTCTGCATCACTCCCTCATCAGATTGCCCGCGGCTATGATGATCATAGCCATGTGCACCCTGCCATATAAAATAGAATATCCCGGCATATCTGTCTTTCCTGACTTGGCCGCCCCGTGCTTCGTTGACAACCTTTCTGCCTAATGCATCGGTAGCCACCCAGGTGTCTGCGTTTGAAGAAGAAACTAGCTGCTTTGCCTGCCCAGTGTTTTGTGACCAAACTGGGAAGCCGAACAGGAACTGCATCGCCGAAAAAGATAAGGCAAAACTGGCGTAATGTTTTAGTATAGTTACCATGTTATTTAGATCATCCGCGCATCATTTTTACTTGTTTCGGAGCGGAATTTTAGATTGATTTTTCACATTTTCTACTCTTGTATGTTTTACTTCTCAGCAGGCCCCCGCATCGAGTGTGATGATAAGCAGGAGAAATATAAATTTCAAATTAATTTATTAAATCGCAAATAGAATAAATGCAAACTTTGAACTAGCTTTAGTAACAAGAATCTACGACTTTGAAAAAATTACTTTTTTTTCTGTTGGTCCTCGTTTTTTCCTTTCATTTGAAAGCGCAACCTGTAAAGTGTACATTTAAACCACCGATCTTCACTATCCATTTTGGCACTG
>JBBJOD010000336.1:0-5850 GCA_037721715.1 Chitinophagaceae bacterium
CAAAAATGGAAGGAATGCTAACAGCACCCGAAGGTGCCGCTACCTGGAAAGGGCTGTTGCATTTGCGTGACAACAAGTTTGTGGACGCTGCTGATAAAATACTTTTATTGAATACGGGTAGCGGGTATAAATATCTTGAGAATTTATAAATTTGCATCTTCAAGCAACTGCCTTACCAGTTGTTCCAGCTCTTTTAATCTTTTTTCCATTTCTGGCAGGTTGCGGCTAAGTGCCTGGCTTCGCAACGAACTGGTATAGTCGAACGCTGGCGAACCCGTTACAGCGGAATTGGGAGTTTTAATGGATTTACTTACCCCGCTCTGGGCATTTATTTTACTTCCATCTGCAATCTGCAGGTGGCCGACAAGACCCGCCTGGCCGCCAATCATTACATTGTTCCCAATTTTCGTGCTGCCACTAACACCTGCCTGTGCAGCTATTACTGTATTGTTACCTACTTCCACATTATGCGCTACCTGTATAAGGTTGTCTAATTTTGCACCCGAACGAATGATAGTTGAACCGATAGTAGCCCTGTCTATTGTTGCATTGGCACCAATCTCAACATTGTCTTCAATAAGTACGTTTCCGATCTGGGGCACTTTTTTAAAGCTGCCGTCTGACTGGGGTGCGAATCCGAAACCATCGCTTCCAATCACAGTTCCTGCATGTACGGTTATGTTCTTACCCAGTATGCAACCATGATAAATTTTTACACCCGGATGAATAATTGTATTGTCGCCAACCAGTACATCATTGCCCAGGTAGACCTGTGGAAAGATCTTTACGTTATTTCCTACAACAACATTTGCAGATAAATAAGCAAATGCTCCTATGAAAACATTTTCACCGGTTTTTGCCGAAGGGTCAATGAAGGAGGGTTCCTGGATTCCGGTCATTTGCTGGGTAACCATTTGCTGGTACTTGGTCAAAAGAGTGGCAAAAGCGCTGTATGCGTCACCAACACGGATTAATGTGGCCGCAAGGGCATGCTTCAGCTCCTGCGTTTCATTAATAATAATGATAGAAGCAGCAGTAGTATATAGATGTTCCTCGTATTTGGGATTGGCCAGGAATGAAAGCTGCCCTTGATGCGCTTCTTCAATTTTGCCAAAGGAACCAACTTTTATATCCGGGTTTCCTTCAATTTTTCCATTTATCAAAAAGGCAATCTGTGCGGCTGATATAGTCATGTCTTTTGAGCTTCAATGATTGGCAGAAATTGGGTGATAAAGACTATTTAAAATAACAAAGATAAAATTTTTTCACAGGGGTTGCTAAATTATGATGTATCAGGGCGTTGTCTACCTGCGAAATGTCTCGAACGGTTCCATCTTTAAATAAGACATTGATGTGTTCATCCAGCGGATCATAGGTGGTGCTTTCCGACTGGCCCTGCAACACAAAATAGCGCGCCTCTTCTTTGGAGATATTGAGTAACTGGCAAACCTCGCTTCTTATGGCGTTGACCCGTTCTGTATCAAAAGATGCCGCCTGCAAATTGACTTTAAATAATCGTCGCTCTACCAGGCAGCGGCAAAGCAACGAAAGTATCCTGTCTGGGTGAAACATCCAGTTTTTGATGGTAGCCAGCACATCGTAATCGTCCAGGAGGCAAAACTTATCCAGGTGGTTTCCGATGGCATCATTGGTGAAGTTATGTTGTAAAAAGAAATCGAGTACAGGCGAGGCAGCTTTAACTTCTTCGTGCTGTGCGATAAGCTCCTGAGCGCGTTCAATTATTTTGACGAGCATTTTTTCGGCACTTAGAACTGTTTTATGAAGATAAACCTGCCAGTACATAAGCCGACGGGATACTAAAAACTTTTCGGTGGTGTAAATGCCCTTCTCCTCGATCATCAGGTTTCCGTTATGTACTACCAGCATCTTTAAAATACGATCATACGCAATCATACCTTCTGATACACCGGTAAAAAAGCTGTCACGAGTCAGATAATCCATCCGGTCAACATCCAATTGACCTGAGACCAGCTGGTGCAAAAAATGTTTTGGATAATTCCCGGTAAAGATTTCAATGGCCATTTCAAGCTGCCCTTCAAACTGCTGATTCAATATTCGCATGATTAAAAGTGAAAGGGTCTCATGATGAATCCCTTTAACCAAAACGTTTTCGAGTGCATGAGAAAAAGGTCCATGCCCGGCGTCGTGCAGCAGGATGGCAATCTTGGCAGCTTCTTCTTCCTGGGCTGTTATACTGGCTCCTTTATTCCTGAGTTCAGTAAGGGCGCTGTTCATCAGGTGGTATGCCCCCAGTGAATGATGAAGGCGGGTATGTACAGCTCCTGGAAAAACAAGGTGGGCAAATGCCATTTGGTGAATCCGGCGAAGGCGCTGGTACAGGGGATGAGAGATGATCTTAAAAATCAATTGATTATCAATAGTTATAAAACCGAAAACGGGATCGTTAATAATTTTACGCAGTGCCGTCGGCATTTTTTGTTTCAGGTTTGTTAAAAGACTTTTTCGAAGAAGCAACAAATTTACAAATGCCAATGCTATAAATTAAATTTGTTCGTTTGGCAGGATGATTTTGGCAAACTTAACGGCCTCTATTACTGCATGACGACTTACTTTCAAGCCTAAACTTCAATCTATACATGGCAGTAGCAAAAATTCTTTGGGTGGATGATGAAATAGAGAGCTTACAGTCTCAAAAAATTTTTTTGGAAAATAAAGGCTACATGGTACATACATTAACAAACGGCTTTGATGCGATTGATTATGTAAAAGATAACCCGGTAGATGTTGTTCTGCTGGACGAAACCATGCCGGGAATTACAGGTCTTGAGACGCTGGCAAAAATAAAAGAAGTGAACTCGCAAATTCCGATTGTTCTGATAACCAAGAACGAAACGGAAAATCTTATGGATGATGCTATTGGAAGCCAGATCAGCGACTACCTGATTAAGCCTGTCAATCCAAACCAGGTTTTGCTTTCGTTAAAAAAGATTCTTGATAATAAAAGGCTGGTTGCAGAAAAAACGACATCCGCCTATCAACAACAATTTCGTAACCTGTTCATGGTGCTTAATAGCAACCCGGATTATAATGAATGGATGGACATCTATAAAAAATTGGTCTACTGGGAGCTTGAGATGGGCAAAAGTGATAGCCCTGAAATGATGGAGATATTGCAGTCGCAAAAACAGGAGGCAAATGCCGAATTCTTCAAATTTGTATCGCGGCATTATCCTTCATGGATCAGTATTAAATCGGCTAACGTGCCAACGATGTCGCATACACTTATGCAGCATAAAGTGTTTCCGCATGTAGAAAAAGGAGTACCCACGTTTTTTATACTAATAGATAACCTACGCTTCGACCAGTGGAAGGCAATTCAACCCATATTCGCTGAGAGTTTTCGGATACAGGAGGAAGAAACTTTTTATAGCATCCTTCCTACTGCTACACAGTATTGCCGTAATGCCATCTTCGCGGGTTTACTGCCTATAGACATCGAAAAGCAATTTTCGGTTCAATGGAAAAATGACGATGACGAAGGAGGTAAAAATTTATATGAAGAAGATTTTTTAAAAGCACAATTGAAACGTTTAAAAAAGGAGCATATCAGGTTTTCCTATACAAAAGTGCTCAATCATAATGACGGGCAGCATCTTCTCCATAATGTACACAACCTTATGGGTAACGACCTTAATGTTATCGTATACAATTTCGTAGATATGCTGAGCCATGCCCGTACAGAGATGGAAGTGTTGAAGGAGCTGGCGAGTGATGAAATTAGTTATCGGAGCATCACAACCAGCTGGTTTGAGCATTCGCCGCTTCACCAGGCGTTAAAAAAAATCGCTGATAAGAAAATAAACCTAATTCTGGCGACTGATCACGGAAGCGTACGTGTTAAAAGTCCATGCAAGGTGATTGGTGATAAACAAACCACTGCTAATTTGAGGTATAAACATGGCCGTAACCTGAATTATGACCCGAAAGACGTGCTCGCCTTCAGGGAACCTAAGGAGGCCGGCCTGCCCGGGCCCACAATCAATTCATCTTATATCTTCGCCAAAGAGGATGGTTTTCTGTGCTATCCCAACAACTATAATTATTACGTAAATTACTACCGGAATACTTTCCAGCATGGAGGGGTAAGCCTTGAAGAAATGATTGTGCCGGTGGTAAGGATGACGAACAAATAACGAATGGTGAAGGGTGAATGGTGAATGACGTTTCTTTACTGATGGAGGTTTGCTATATTTGTAAGAGTCTTAACTATCAGGCTAAAAATGTGACTTTCAAATTCATAAATATCATTGAAAATTTCGCCATTGACCATTCACCATTGACCATTCACCATTGACCATTCACCATGAAGTACACCCAGGCCACACTGAATAAAATCGAGAAGATCTTGGAGGAATCTGATTATGTGGTTCGGTATGAAAGAGGCACTTTCCAGAGTGGTTATTGCATCCTCGAAGAGCGCAAAGTAGTGGTGTTAAATAAATTTTTACAGGTGGAAGGTCGCATCAACACACTAATAGACCTGATACCGAAGCTCAAGATCCAGACAGATCGGCTATCACCGGAGATACGCAAATCATTTGAAGAAGCTATCCTTCGCTACGAATCTACCAGCAGGGAGCCGGCCAAGGACAGCGATTAACTACCCGCCCTAACCAGCATTCATTTTCCATCAGCTACAAATATGATTTGTGCCATTCACTATTCCGGTTCTGCAAACAAAGAATATTTTACCTTCGAATGGTGGCATATCCATCTCTTAAAATAACTTTCCTCGGAACAGGCACAAGCAGTGGAGTTCCAATGATCGGCTGCAGCTGTGAAGTTTGTACTTCATCAAACAAAAAAGACAATCGATTGCGTTCAAGTATACTCGTGCAATCGGCTCAAACAACTCTTGTTGTCGACGCTGGTCCAGACTTTCGGTACCAGATGCTTCGTGCAAATGTGAAAAAACTGGACGCCATCATTTTTACCCATCCGCATAAAGATCATGTAGCCGGACTGGATGATGTACGCGCTTATAATTTTTTCAGCCACAAGGCAATGGAAGTACACGCCAATGCATTAACACAGGAAGGACTCAAAAGAGAATTCGCATACGCATTTTCCGATAAAAAGTACCCTGGTATCCCTGAAATCAATATCAACACCATTGCCCTAAATGATTTTACGGTGGGTGATATACCCGTTACCCCTGTCTCCATCTGGCACTTAAAGATGCCGGTTCTAGGTTTCCGATTTGGCAGATTTACGTACATAACAGATGCCAACCGCATTGAAGAATCTGAAAAAAATAAGATCAGGGGTTCAGAGATGCTTGTTTTAAATGCACTCAGGCGTCAAAAACATATTTCACATTTTACACTCCAGGAAGCAGTTGATATTGCCCTTGAACTTGAAATACCGCAAGCACGGTTCACCCATATCAGTCACCAGCTAGGTAAACATGATGAAGTTAACAAAGATCTCCCTGAGGGTCTTGCTCTTGCATATGATGGGCTAGAGATCCACCTTTAAAAACAATACACCGTATTTTAACCCTTCTTTTCCCCGAAAAACACGGCTTGAACTCCTGGACTTGCCTATTAGTTTCGGGTATGTCAAACAACTTCATCAAAGAGTACTTGTCTTTTACGAAAAAGGAAAGGGTGGGTGTCATGATACTTGTTGCTGTAACGATATTGGTGTATATTCTTCCATACGTACTGCCTAAGACAAGAGAAAAGCTTGACGAAGCGGACCTCAGCCAGTTTCGAGCAGGATCCGCAAAACTAATAAACACCGTAAAAGACTCAAATGACCTACCCAGGATAAGTGCAAAAACAGGTGGGTCTTTTTATGGTACAG
>JBBJOD010000337.1:0-5837 GCA_037721715.1 Chitinophagaceae bacterium
CCACCTTAAATGCAGCCGCCACCATCACCGGTGGAACGTCGCTAAGTAACCTGTTGCTGTTAGGATACTTTGGAAGGATCAACTATGACTTTAAGAAGAAGTATCTCTTAACCATTAATGCCCGATATGACGGTGCCTCTAACCTGGGAGCTGCCAACCGTTGGGGGTTTTTCCCGGGAGTAGCGGTGGGCTGGAACATTCATGAAGAAAAGTTCTGGCAGTCGTTACCCGGCGCTACTACCTTAAAGCTCAGGGGTAGTTATGGCATTAACGGAAACATCAGCGGACTGGGTGATTACGAAGCCCAGGGTGCCTATAATGTGTCAACATTACCCTCACAGGCAAGATATGGCAACAATATAGGGTTAACATTAACCGGGCTTCCAAATCCTAACCTGCAATGGGAACGCTCAAAAACAGTGAACCTGGGAGCCGACCTGGGTCTTTTTAATAATCGCGTTACGGTTATTGCGGAAGTTTACAGGCGTGAAACCGAAAATTTATTGACAAGCCTGAACCTGCCGCCGTCTGTAGGCTTTGGTACTATATTTACCAACCTCGGCAGCCTCGAGAATAAAGGAGTGGAACTTGAATTAGGCGTGCAGGTATTACCGGCGACTTCCGCTGTAAGCTGGAATGTTTCTGTCAATGCTGCTTACGTGAAAACAAAAGTGCTTGAACTTCCTTCCAACGGCCAGCCTGGTAACAGGATAGGGGGAATACAGATCCTGGATCCGCAAACCAAACAATTGATATGGGTTCCCGCTAATTTAGGCAGGATGGAAGGTCACCGTCTCGGCGATTTATATGCCTACAAAGTCCTGGGGGTATATGCTACTGACCAGGAGGGAGCTGCTGGTCCGAAAGATATGATAGCCAATGCCAGCGGCAGAACAAAAAGAGGTGGTGATTATATATTCCAGGACACCGATGGAAACGGCGTGATAGAGGCTAAAGACAAAGTATATATTGGCAACATGTTTCCTGTCTGGACGGGCGGTTTTAGCACCTCAGTCGGATATAAAAATTTTCTTTTGACGGTCCGCACCGATTATGCACTCGGTCATAGCATTTACAATTATGCATCCGCTTATACCTATGGAGGCTGGGGAGGCCAGAATGCACCTTTACAGGAAATGTTAAACAGGTCCTGGAAAAAGCAGGGAGATATTACTGACATGCCCCGGTGGGACCCACAGGAGCATGCAGGGCCTTCCAATTTTTTCCGGGGAAACGGGGATCTTGGGGTTGTATCATCCGTTATAGAAAAGGGAGACTACCTCTGTATAAGAGAACTTTCTCTAGGCTACAATCTCCCTTCAGCACTACTGCGTAAAGTCAACATTAGTAATCTCCGGTTCAACGTTACCGGGAACAACCTGCATTATTTCACTAATTATTCCGGCGCCAGTCCTGAAAATCCGAACTATGATTCCAGAGCCAGCTGGTACGGGGACAGAGGTCGTTTCCCGATTCCCAGGGGTGTTATTTTTGGTGTTAATGTTACTTTTTAAAAAATAATTATGAAGAAGATATCAAATATTTTAATCGCTGGCATATTGTCTGCCTGTTTCATTTTACTGAATGCGGGTTGCACCAAGATACTGGATAAGCAGACCCCCACGAGTTCCATTTCTAACGCTATTTTCTGGAAGACATCCAATGATGCGGAGTCTGTACTTACCGGCATGTACATAAAGCTTCGCAATCAGACCAACCAGAATATTTTCATGTTGGGAGAAGGCAGAAGCGAGACGCTGGACCGGGGAACGGCAGGCACCCTTCAATACGAGACTTATTATGAAAATACATTGACCTCCTTCAGCGCTGCCCTTGTAAACTGGGGTGATTTGTACAATATCATCAATCATGCAAACCTGTTATTGAAATATGTACCTACTATTACTTTCCCTTCAGAAGCAGCTAAAAAGCAGGTAATGGCGCAGGCCTATACAATGAGGGCATTTACCTATTTTGTGCTTACACGTACGTGGGGTGCAGTGCCAATACGCAAAGAGCCGATAGAAGAATATGATCCTGCAAACATCCAGGTAGAACGCTCACCACAGGCCGAAGTTTTTGCATTGATAAAAGCTGACCTGAATACCGGGATAGAAATGTTTTCTTCCAACGACTTTCCTGCAGGAAGAAACAGGTGGTCTAAACCTTCGGCCTATGCGCTGAAGGCGGATGTTTACTTATGGACCGGCAAACTATTAAACGGGGGACCTGCCGATTTTACCACCGCCCTGGAAGCATGCAATGCCGTTCAAACTTCCGACGTTCTTTTACAGCCAAATTTCGGCGATATTTTCAGGTACACCAATAAGGGCAACAAGGAAGTGATGATGGCTGTATTGTACGATGCTTCTATACCAACGGCGGATAATTTTCCCAGGTATGGTTCTATTTCACAGGTGAGTTTTGCTTCACTGAATGTTAGCCAGGCAACCCTTGCCGCGGTAGGGTCACCACCCGGAGAAAACAGTGTGTATACGCCTTCTGCCACAGTCAGGAGCCAGTTCTCAATAGACGACCAAAGACGAAATGCTACTTTCCTTGAACTATTTCAAAGAGATGCCACCGGTACTGTTTCTACTTACAACACTTCTATCATTAACAAGGGACGCGGAACGGTGATCAATGGAGTAAGATTTTTCGCAGACGACGTTGTCCTTTACCGTTATGCAGATGTTTTGACCATGAAGGCAGAAGCAAAGAATGCGCTGGGCCAGGATCCCTCTACAGAAATGAACATGGTCAGGCAGCGTGCATACGGAACAAATTTCGCTGCCAATGCATTTGTAGCGGGAAGTAAAGCACAGAATGATGATGCCATTCTCAAAGAGCGTTTACTTGAATTGGCTTTTGAAGGCAAAAGATGGTGGGACCTGGTAAGGTTTGGAAAAGTATTTGAACTTGTGCCTGAATACAAAGGCCAGGCTCCGAATGCCAACGTGTTGGTTTTTCCAATACACGCAGATGTAATCGGCAGGGAGACACTTATTAAGCAAAATACCGGGTGGCAATAATACCATCAGCTGTCAGCAGGTATCCGGGGCACCTACGGGGCGCACAGGGATAGAAAAGGCATCTTTTAAGTAAGAACAGAACAACAACGGCTATGTCAGGTACCCCAGTTTTTTATTGCGTACGAAACATCGCAATGGCTCCGTTAGTAGCCACGTAAACATGACAACCATTATTATTGTAACGTGTCGTTTTCAGGAAGAGACACCAGATGCCCCCTAGCTATACCATGCCTTCATTTATAACAATTCAAGTTCTCTTATGATTTTTAACTTTTTTATCCGGAGGCAGACAAAGCATGTCTTTGTTTTGATAGCCTTCGGGCTGCTTCCATTCGTTAAAAGCAATGCATTACCCAATACGGCAAGGCAGGCTGTTCCAGATACTACTATCCCTACTTCCGTAATTATACATAATACGCCCAAACCAATTTTAAAAGATGCGCGTGTTCGCGTGGAATATGAAAAAGAGCAACTGGTAATCGATGATGGACTTCAGCCATCTATGATCATCACCCGGAAGGGCACCGTGGTAGTTCAATCGTCCATGCGTCACCAGGTCATTTTTCCATCCAAGCGCATGGTGTCCGCCTTTCCGAGGGGCACGGTAGTTTCACGTGACGGCGCAAAGACCTGGAAAACGATTCCTCTCAAGCCGGGTGAGAATGGTCTTTTTATGGAGAGTGATCCGATTCAATTAAAGGATGGCACTATCATCGCAATAGACACTTATGTTACTCCCGGCACAATCGCTAACCAGGGACTGGGCCAGTTGTATACTTCTAACGATGAATGGCAAACGCTTAACGGTCCGGAAGAAATCACTTTTAATATGCCTGGTGTCAGTTTTGGGGCTTCTTCCGACGACGGTGGCCACCCTCACGATGCCGCACGTTTGCACAGAACCATATTGGAACTGCCTAATGGTGATCTTCTGGCAACGATATATGGTTGGTGGCAGGGAGATACCACTGCCGCCTCTTATCAGACAACAATGAAAAAAACAAGGTCTGTTTTACTTCGCTCTACCAACAAGGGCAGGCATTGGGAACAGGTATCAACCATTGCTGTAGATCCGCAGGTGGGCACTGAAGGCTTTGACGAACCTACACTGGTACGACTTAGCAAAGGCCCTAACGTAGGGCGGTTGATCTGTTTTATGCGAACAGGCCAGGAACTATACGAAACGACCTCGGATGATGAAGGCCGTACCTGGACAAAGGCCAAACCCCGGATATTTGCTGGCCTTGATATTCGGCGCACGGATCTATGGATTGATATGTTTCGAAAGATCCGCGACAAGAACGGCAAGCCGCTGGCGGAAGATCCCTACCAATTGGTTGGCGCCGTAGTAGACCCGCGGTTGCTCGAACTGAGAAGTGGAGTACTGGTGGCAGCATTCGGTGTAAGGGTTCCGCCCCGTGCTAACTGGCGCGACCCAAGTCACCCCTGGAATGGAAATTATCTTGCTTTCAGCCTTGATCACGGTAAAAGCTGGAGCCATGTGGAACGCCTGACCTCGGGGGTGCTTACCACCCACTACATGGCTATACAGGAAATGCCTAAAAACAACCAAATCTTTGTAGCATACGACCATGGTGACTTCAGCGTAAATCGCGTACATTATACCTACGGAAGACTCGTGCAGGTTACTATTGATCAGAAAATGACGCAATCGAATGTGATGAATAATCGGCGGGAAGCAACAACCAGTAACCCGGTAGAGAGGAAATAATTTCGCATAAATTGTTATACAATGGAGCACTTGACAACCAGGAACCTGGAAGGCACCTGGGGAACTTTGTTGTTACCTATCAATCATGACAACAGTATTGATTTCATCGAGTTGGGACATGAAATCGATTACCTGGTTCAGGCTGAAATGGCTGGTATCTATTCCAATGGTACGGCGGGTGAATTCTACAACCAGACAGAAAATGAATTCGACAAAATTCAGGATTTACTTTCAGCTAAATGCAGGGCAGGCAATATGCGGTTCCAGGTTGGAGCCAGTCATCCAAGTCCGATTGTCTCCCTGGAAAGAATAAAGCGATGCACAGCACTTAAACCTGACGGTTTCCAGGTGATCTTACCTGACTGGGTACCTACAAACGCTGAAGAGCAGGTTAATTTTTTACAGACCTGCGCGGAAGCAGCGGGTACCATACCGCTTATTTTATATCATCCCCCTCATGCCAAAGTTGTATTGAAGCCAGCTGATTATTCAAGAATAAAAAAAGAAGTACCTCAAATTATAGGAATTAAAGTAGGCTGGGGCGATGGGCAGTGGTTTGAAGAAATGAGAGGGCATACATCCGGCCTGGCCGTATTTGTACCAGGTCATTTTTTAGCAACAGGAATAAAGGAGCAGCTGGCTTCGGGTTCTTATTCCAACATGGCCTGCCTAAGCCCGCAAGGCGCTGTATGGTGGTGGCAGTTGATGCAAACTGATGTAGACAGCGCTTTGGAAGTACAGGGAAGAATCAAACAGTTCTTAGACGAATTCATTCTGCCATTAGTAGCCGCCGGATTTTCAAATCCGGCCCTCGACAAATTTTTAGCGGCAGTAGGAGGGTGGTCAAATATTGGCACTCGTTTAAGATGGCCTTATAAGTGGGTAGATGAATCGACCATAGCAGCCACCCGGAAAAAAGCGGCCATGTTATTACCTGAATTCTTTCAGTAAGATTATTTCCCTGGGTAAGGAGGATAATGGAGTTTTACCCAAATGATATCGTCTTATGTAAAATTATTTATTACTGTCCGACTAAATTACCTGGAATATTGAAGGTCAACGTTTTACCCACC
>JBBJOD010000016.1:0-20134 GCA_037721715.1 Chitinophagaceae bacterium
TACTGGATACGTGGCATTGGTGGAACCATCTTGCCATAAATAAGTGGCACCGCTGATGCGCTGGCCGATCAATACCGGCAGGTTATCCTGGCAAAACGCCGTGTCGCTTCCCAGGTTTACAATAGCACTGGGATTGAAGGCAAGATTGATAGTGTCCCGGAAGCTACATCCCGAACTGTTGGTTGCTTCACCCCAGTAAAGACCAGTACTGGTAACGCTTATACTTTTCGAGGTGCTTCCGGTATTCCACAGGTATCTGGTGAAGTCAGGCATAATGGCGAGTGTTATTGCCTGTGAACCACATATGGTTGAATCGGCTCCCAATGTAAAGGTGTCAACTGGTTTAGCGCTAACAGAGACCGAATCGCGGGTTGTGCAGCCATTTACGGTTGCATGCAGCCAGTATAGTCCGGGGCCCTGGATGACAAATGATGAGTCAGTGGAGCCATCCTGCCAGAGGTACGTAGCCCCAATTATAGATGGTGCTAAACGCAGGGGAAATTTATCCTGGCACAAGGCGGTGTCTTTTCCAAGATTTACCGGTGGGGCCGAATTGAAGGAAATCTGAATGCTGTCCCGGTAGCTGCAACCACTCGCATGAATAGCCTCGCACCAATACAGACCGGTGGCGGTGACTGTTATACTTTTTGCAGTACTGCCAGTATTCCATAAATACCTGGCGGAAGCCGCTGACGCCGTAAGTGTGATGGCTCCCCTGCCGCAAATAAGCGTATCCTGGCCAAGGAAAAATGAGTCAACAGCGAGCGCATTTAGCTGCACCGTATCTCGTGTTGAACAGCCATTCAGGGTAGCCTGCATCCAGTATAAACCATTGCCTGGTGCGGAAAAGGAAGAATCGGTTGATCCATCCTGCCATAAAAAACTGGCGCCTGTAATGGATTGTGCCAATCGGTATGGAAACCTGTTTGCACAGACGGCCGTGTCTTTGCCGATATTCACCTGTGGAACCGCTTTGACCAAAATCCGGATACTATCGCGGTAACTACAGCCATTGGTATTAATTGCCTCACACCAATAAACACCCGCGGTGTCTGTGGTAATACTCATAGTAGTTGCACCGGTATTCCAAAGATAGCTCGCTGAAGATATATTGGCAGTAAGCATGATCTGTGCATTGTTGCAAATACTTGTGTCGGCACCCAGGCTAAATTGAGTAATAGGACTTGCCATGATATTAATCGAGTCGCGCCCGGAGCACGTATTTGTTGTTGCCTGCAACCAGTACAAACCGGCATCTTTCACCGAAAATGTTGAAGCAGTTGAACCATCCTGCCAAACAAAGGTAGCGCCGGGTATGGATGTCTTAAGCACGTAAGGAAACTTATCCTGGCAGATTGATGTATCATTACCCAAGTTGAAACGTGGCGACGGCTGCATGATAACATTGATGGTATCGCTGTAAGTACAGCTACCGTTCGTGATCTTCACCCAATATTGACCACCTGCTTTTATGATAATTGAATCGATTGTGGTCGTATTGCTCCACTCGAAGGTGGTATTAGGAAGGTTCAACTTAATGATCAAACTGTCAGCATCGCATAGGGTGGTATCCTTTCCGAGTAGCGACCTCTTATATCCGACAAAGGCTGTTGAAATATTAGGTAATCCCATAGTACTTAATGCGGGAGAGGGTAAATTGACAAATGGTTTCACAAGCCCTGCGCCGGTACCATACACATCGGGGTTGATAATGGCTCCCAGGTATCCAGCCTGGTCATAGGCGATATAGACCTTATTGTCTGGACCCAATTGAAGTGCGCCAGCCACATTCCCGGTGCCCATATCGAGTATTACTTTTGAAGCAGTAATATCGCTTGCATTCAGATCATACTGGCTTATTTCGTACGCATTGGGCGCGGTGCAGGTAAATGCCTGGCTCAGGTAAAGCAACTTTGAATCGGGTGAAAACTCAACGCCATATGGTCCGCAGGTATACCCGGAGTTAGCAGGGATCGTTTGCCAGTTACTTATATTACCTGTTACGTCATCAAAGTTGAACAACTCGAGGTTACCTTCAAAATTGGCCATAGCGATCTTTTTGCCGTCAGGGGAAGCTTTAAGATATCCCCCCGCATTGCCTGGAGTATTAACGCGGGGACCAATGCTAATGAATGTGGGGAATGCTATTAAACCAGTACAGTTGATGCGGTATCGAACAAAATCATTGAATCCAAACCTTCGGGCTATTATCCAGGTATCATTTAAATTTCTGTGTTTTACAGCTATTATCTTCTCGCAGACTGGCAGGAAAAAATCAATATTTTTTTGAGTGATATCTACATCTCCTAATCCCCCGTCCATCTTCATATTCACTATGGTTAACCTAAGACCAGTATTGCCACCATCTTTTGCTGTTGTAAATAAATAATAAATGGAATCATTGCCTGGATGTTTTGTTATCAGAGCACTTAGGGTGCTTTGTACATCTCCCAATAGCCCGGTACCGTTCGGCATTGCCAGGTGGTTACGGTTCCATACAGTAACACCGTTGGTGTAAAAGAGCAGGTTGCCATTTCTATCACTTATGGACGAACATCCTTCCTGGGAGACCAGGTTACTTCCCGTAACAAAAACCGGCGCCCCAGTTCCAAAATTCAGGCTGCTGTTTTTGCCAAAAAACCAGTTGTTGAATTCGTTTTGTGCAATAGCACTATGATAAAGGCATGTATTTATTACCAGGAAAATAAGTAATTTCTTCATAAATTAATACGCCTTCCAGGTAATATCAGCCTTTTCACTTTTTATGTTCCTTACCATATATCCAAACTAACTTATTATTGTACCTCTTTCTAAAATTACCAAAATTCCAGAGCAAAATACTTCTTTGTTAACAAGGCATCCCTGCTTTTTTACCAGGAAGGCATAATGACAAAGAGTTACCCGGTGTTACAACAGTGTCTCCCTGACTTCGTGGTTCAGAAAACGGAGAAACTAGCACCCCTGACAGCCTGCCTTATGGTTCAAAAAATCAATCAACATAACGTTTAATTTGAACTGGAATTGTTTACGAACGTGTACATATCAACCGATTGTCTCAAAGCTTCGCTTTAAAAGCGGCCTTGTACCAGTCAACTGTCAATTTGAGTCCGTGCTGAAGAGAAACTTCTGGCTGATAACCCAGGTTGCTGTACGCTTTTTGAATGGAAGCCAGGCTGTGCTTCACATCTCCCTGCCTTTCTTCCCTGTAGTGGGCAGATAGGTTAATGCCAACGATCTTGCAGACCACTTTCCACAACTGGTTCAAGGTTGTCTGCTGCCCGCAAGCAATATTCATTACCTCGTGCCTGGCGATTGTATTAACCAGCATAGCTTTTATGTTAGCTTGTACAACGTTTTCAATAAATGTAAAATCACGGCTTTGGTCTCCATCTCCATCTATGAAAGCAACTTCATTGTTTAATGCAGCCTGGATGAACAAGGGTATCACTGCGGCATAGGCCCCTGCCGGGTTTTGACGCGGACCAAAGACGTTAAAATAACGCAGGCCGATGGTATGAAAACGGTATACCCGGGAGAAGTTTTCGGCATATAGTTCATTGGTATATTTTGATACAGCATATGGCGAAAGCGGTTTGCCAATTATGTCTTCAGCTTGTGGGGTGCCGGTATGATCTCCATAGACACTTGAACTGGATGCATAAACTAGTTTCTTAATACCTGCATCCCTTGCCGCAATGAGCATATTCAAAAATCCGCCAGAATTTATTTCATTGGTAGCAATTGGATCATTGATTGAGCGTGGCACCGAACCGAGGGCTGCCTGGTGCGAAACATAGCTCATGCCTTTAACTGCGCGCTTGCAGGTATCCAGGTTTCGAATGTCACCTGCTATCAATTCAAAGCAAGGATGATGGAGGTAATCTTTAATATTATCCATTGAACCCGTACAAAAATCATCCAGCACACGAACCATACCCGCGTTATGCTGCAGCAGGTATTCGACTATACTGGCACCTATAAATCCTGCTCCCCCGGTAACCAGGAAACGATGATCACCTATATTTCCCTCGTGGTAGCGCTGGTTGTACATAACTTATTTCCTACAGCCTGGCATCGACCAGGTTTTTATCTAATGCTGCCTTTACATCGAAAATTACGCAGCGGACAGAGCAAACCTTTTTGATCATTTCATAATTGAATTGCTGGTGTGCCACCGCCAGGATCACAGCGTCGTATTTAGCATGTACCGGCATTTCAGTAAAATTTCGCTCCCCGTATTCATGAAACACGGCTTCCGGATCTGCCCACGGATCAAAAATATCTACCTCGAGATGGTATTCCTTTAAATGGCGTACAATATCAATCACTTTTGTATTGCGTACATCAGGACAATTCTCTTTGAATGTAATTCCCAATACCAACGCTTTGCTTCCTGCCACCTCCAGTCTTTTACGAACCATCAGTTTGATCACCTCATCTGCAACATATGCACCCATGCCATCATTCAACCTGCGCCCGGCTAGTATTATTTCGGGATGATACCCCACCTCCATGGCTTTTTGAGCCAGGTAATATGGATCAACCCCAATGCAGTGACCGCCTACCAGACCTGGTTTGAACGGTATAAAATTCCATTTGGTAGCAGCCGCTGACAGCACTTCGTGGGTATCTATATTCAACAGGTTAAAAATTTTTGACAGTTCGTTCATGAAAGCGATATTGATATCGCGTTGAGCATTTTCAATTACTTTGGCTGCTTCTGCTACTTTAATAGAAGGCGCCAGGTGTGTTCCACTCGTTATGATACTTGCATAAAGGTGATTGACTGTCTGTGCAGTTGCAGGGGTGGAGCCTGAAGTGATTTTTTTTATATTGGTAATCGTATGCACGGCATCACCCGGGTTGATTCTTTCTGGTGAATATCCAACAAAAAAATCGACGTTATAGCGCAATCCGGATGCTATCGACAGAATGGGCACGCACTCGTCTTCAGTAACACCGGGATATACGGTTGATTCATATACAACAATGTCGCCCTTCTTCAGGAAGCTGCCTACGACCTCACTCGACTTATATATAAAACTTAGATCGGGCCTGTTGTATTTATCAATAGGCGTCGGTACAGTTACAATGTAGATTTGAACGTTTGCAATGGCCTCCATTTTATCACTCACATATAAACCCGGGGAAGCATCATTTCGGTTTTTAAGCACGCTATGAAGAGAGTCACTGCTAACTTCAAGCGTAGCATCCTGGCCCTTAATTATTTCATTTACCCTTCTTTCATCAATATCATAACCTGCAACGCTGTATTTTTTTGCGAATTCAACGGCCAATGGTAGTCCTACATAACCCAGGCCAATCACACCAATTATAAGATCTTTCATATACTCGTATTAGTTTCCAGGCCTGTCAACGGCTTCCTCTTGATGTAGTGTGAAATAATCTTCTGGCAATGGCACTAATGTTATCCAAGCTGTTTCTGCAGCACGTGGAGCCAATCCTGGTAATAAGATTCATATGACTTTTTATCGTCGGGTTCAATTAACCGCATCGGTTTAAAGTTGCTAAATGCTTCTTTCGAAGAATGATAGATTCCTGCGCCTATCCCGGCACCCGTAGCTGCGCCTACGCTACCATCGGCCATATACAATTCAACAGGAACATGTGTAGCATTCACAAAAGCTTCCAGGAACAATTCACTTAGAAAAAGATTGGCGCTTCCCGCACGAATTACTGTCGGATGCATTCCATTCTCACGCATGATGTCAAGTCCATAACGAAACGCAAATGCAATGCCTTCCTGGGCGGCCCTGAAAATATGCGCTTTGGTATGCAGGTTGAGGTCAATGTTGTGGAACTGGGCACCAATCCGTTTGTTTCCCAGCATTCGCTCAGCGCCATTACCAAACGGCAACACGCGCAGGCCCCCGGAACCAGGGTCAACATTTGATGCCATTTTATTCATTTCCGGGTAACTGGTTCCGGTGCTAAACAGGTCCTTTACCCATTTATTCAAAATGCCCGTACCATTGATACACAAGAGAACTCCCAACCGGTTTTTTGTGCCGGAATGATTAACGTGTGCGAAGGTGTTGACCCTTGACTCTTTATCGAAAGTAATCTTGTCACTGACCCCATAGATGACCCCGGAGGTACCGGCAGTGGCAGCCACTTCCCCTGCTTCCAGCACGTTTACAGAAAGAGCATTGTTTGGCTGGTCGCCGGCCTTGTAGGTAACAGGTATTCCAGGTTTAAGTGAAAGGGCTTCGGCAACGGAATGTTGAAGCCGGCCGTGCTCGGAAAATACATCGTGTATAGGTGGTATAATATCTTTATTAAAGCCAAAGTAGCCCATGATATCTTCTGAAACCTGGTTGCTCTTAAAATCCCAGAAGATTCCTTCAGATAATGCGGAGATACTGGTGGTGATCTCACCGGTCAACTTCATAGCTATGAAATCACCTGGCAACATAATCTTGTCAATCTGTTCGTATAAAGCCGGTTGGTTTTTTTTTACCCAGGCCAGCTTAGCGGCTGTAAAATTGCCTGGAGAATTCAACAGATGGCTAAGGCATCTTTCTTCGCCAATGGAATGGAAGGCTTCCTCACCGATCTCCACTGCCCTGCTATCGCACCAGATGATCGAGGCGAACAATACTTCCTGCAACCTGTTGATAGCGACTAATCCGTGCATCTGGTAAGCAATTCCTATGGCAGTAATGTCAGAAGGATCATACTGTCTGCCCGCATGCATTTTTAGAATAGCCTGCTGAACATGATCCCACCACATGTCGGGTGATTGCTCTGCCCAACCCGGCTTTTTTGAAATGATCGGAGACTCATATTCCGGGTATTGCGCGGAAGCTATGTTGGCATTCGTTTGCGCATCTATTAATGAAACCTTGATTGAGGACGTACCGATATCTATACCTAGTAAAAGCATTTAAAAATATTTTCAGTTCAGCAACCATTGCGTTTGCAAGTGCGTACAAATTTAATCGAATCACTAATATGTCAACGATTATTAAAAAAGGACGTGAATACGAACAGGTGCCTATAGGTACGAACTTAAAAAATCTGTTGGAGGCCGGCTTTTAGAAAAGGGAGCGTAGGAAGAGAAGCGATCAACTGGACATCTTCGCGTAGGGAAGATTCGTTATCAAGAAAGCGGAAAATGCGTTGAGGGGGATTGTTTTTGAATAGTTGGATGAATACTTTATCACCAGGCATCTTAGCAGTGGCGAGCACGTTCAGCAGAACATGATCATAAAATTGGTATTTTTTTGAACTCATGAGCCGGTTATGAAGTTGGCCGCCTTTATTGAGGCCTTCTATAATGGAAGCGGTATGTTTTTGAATAAATTGAAACGTATATCCGCTGGAAGCTTTCGTTTGTCCGCCTACCGTACCCATCTGTATAATATTGCCTTGCTGCCTGCTGAACTTGTGATCAGTCATGGGTATGCACCCGTACTCTTCGCTTTCGATGGTATATGAATCAATTCCAAGATTTTGCCGGATGTATTCATGCAAAGCCTTTGCGTACTCATGTGGCTGGAGTAATTCCTTGCTGAAAAGGGTGTACTCAACCAGGGCCTTAGTTGGCGAAAAAGGCATCACGTATACAAAGGTGGTTCCACTTTGCTGACCTACCCTGAAATCCATAAGCGTAGCTTCCTCAACCTTGAAAACAGGTGCTGCCGTTTCAATTACCCATCCTTTAAAATGCTGTAGTAAAAAATATCGCCAAATGCCGATTTTAGGATCGGATAAAATAATGCTGTTGAAAATGTAATGCGCTGTATATTTAATCCCATCGAGCAATAACCAGGTACTGGCACCATCACTGTGCATTTCAGTTACTATACCATATTTAATGGTTATACCAGGTTGTGATGTAATAAGGGTAAAGCAATACCTGTAAAAATCGATACCCCGGATCATCTTATATTTAAACGGGGCAATATTAAGTTTCGCGGAAAAATCAGCACTATGAAAATGCAGAACAGGCCATGCTTTAAAAACCTGCTCTTCAAAAAAGCCATCGCCTGTCTCCCAAAAACACCAGGTGCGGTCATTCTGTATTTTGGGTTCCTTTTCTACAAGCAAGATGCGTTTACCGGTAAAGTTTCCAGATTTGATCATGCGTACGAGCAGGCTTAAACCAGCGGCACCCGCACCTGCTATGATATAATCATACTCCTGTTTCTCGCCGGCTAATACACCACTTAACATAAAAAGATTTACTACCGGATTTTTTCTCTTTTTATCTTTTCCCAGTATTTCTTGTGTACCAACAACATTCCGAACGACTCTCCGTCTTCTTTATTAAGGTGCTTATGGTGCATTTTGTGTGCCCAGCGGATTGTACGAACATATGTAATGTTTGTTCTGGTGAACCATTTGAAACGCTGGTGTATGATTACATCATGCACTAGAAAGTAAGCGAAACCATAAGCCATCACACCAAAACCTACCGCCTGCAGCCAGTATAACCCCCGAAGGGTAGATACCAGCAGGCAAATTATGCAAGGCACTGCAAAAATGACGAAGAAATAATCATTTTTTTCGAAGAATCCTGGCCTTCTTTTGTGGTGATCCTCATGGAGGAACCACAAAAAACCATGCATCACATAACGGTGTGTCAGCCAGGTAATGCCTTCCATTGCCAGGAAAACGCCCACCAGAATCGCCGTATACTCAATCCAGTTCATTATTTACCATTTTAGGCCAACGGCAGGAAAAATTTTACACCTCAGGTAACCTATACGATCAGTTATAGAAGCTTTTAAGCTCTTTTATTTACCCAACCCACATGATCAACATTGCCTTTCATCCATTTTTCAACCATTGGAAAAGCAATGAGAAACCAGGCTGTATACTTGTTCGCGCTCATAGCCAGGGAAGAAGCAATATCTTCCATACTTTTGAAACAATAGTCCTTCACTTCCTCTTTGTCAGGTTTTATCTCATCATTGTATTCGCCCACAAAAACATGATCAAATTCAAACTCAGTAAGACCGTTGTCCATTTCAGACCTGTAAGTGAACTCAAATGCTTTTTGTAAAGGCGTTTCAAAGCCCATCTCTTCTTTTAACCTTCTTACAGCGCCCTTCCCGGTGTCTTCTCCAGGAAGAGGGTGGCTGCAACAAGCGTTTGTCCATAACCCACCACTATGATACTTACTGAATGCTCTTTGCTGCAAAAGCATGTCACCGCGCCTGTTAAATATGAAAACACTGAACGCCCTATGCAAGAGCGCCTTGCGGTGTGCGTCCATTTTTTCCATTATCCCAATAGCTTCATCTGCTTCATTTACAATTACTACTTCCGTCACGTATAAAACTTTATTTAATCAATGATATTTTTAGTTCAAATTATTGAAAGATAAGCAATTTGAGAGTGTAGAGGAAATGCAGGAAGTCTGAGACTCGACTATTTACTTTACCGTTTGTAAGCACTTCGCAAACAGCTGATTCAGATCAGGTGCAATTGATTCTTTAATCCGGCCCGCACAATAATCAGCGCTTTCCGGTAGTTGGGTATCCGTACCCTTTCTTCGAGGATTCTCGAAGGCTGCAATCGCTTTATCCTTTCAAACAAAGAAAGATAGTATTTATAAGCTACATACACACCAAACCGGGCTTTAACTGGCAATCTAACTATGCCATGATACGCTTCATTAAAATCGTTCTGTATTTCTATTTCTATTATATTTTTATCAAGGGCCGTAAAATTGTTGAAATCACATCCCGGAAAGTAGACCCTGTCCATGCCTGTGAAATCAGCTTTGATATCACGAAGAAAGTTAACTTTCTGAAAGGCCGCACCCAGAGACCGGGCAGAGTTACGCAAAGTTAGATACCGTTCGTTGTTACCCTCGCAAAAAATGGTCAGGCACATCAAACCAACTACTTCTGCTGAACCATATATGTAGTCGGTATACAGCTCCTCGTCATATTTAACCTTTCTAAGATCCATTTCCATACTTGCGAAAAAAGCCTCTATCAGTTCTCTGTCTATCTTGTACTTATTTACCGTAAGTTGAAAACTGTGCAATATAGGGTTCAGGCTTAACTTACGATTCAGTGCTTCAAACGTCTCTGTTTTAAATTGTTGCAGCAGCGTCTCTTTATCGTATTCATGAAATGTATCCACAATTTCATCTGCAAATCTTACAAAACCATATATATTATAAATCGGATTTCTTAAATCATAATGAAGCAATTTTATGGCGGAAGCAAATGAAGTGCTGTATGCTTCCGTAGTGACACGGCTGCATTGTTCGCTGACAGTATGGAATAATTGCATCATGATTGCTTATTTAGTAACCTGCTTATTAAATTTTCAATGATTTACCAATTGTACTATCATGTTCCTCCCTTTTTAACAACGGCCGTCTATAATGGTTTGATCAAACACAGCAATCTAGCATTTTTTTTATATTCCCCAACCCTGAAGTGCTTTGATTCCATTATTATAAAATAACGGTCTAATATGTAACGAATTAGCAAGGCCCTCTTTTATAGTATAAGCCTGCTTCTCGAATGCGGAAAATATATCAGTCAAAAACAGTTAATTCTGGTTCAAACCATAATGTTTTATCACCTCGTTAGCCACCACCTCACCGCTTATTAATGAAGGTGGCACACCGGGACCGGGGACTGTCAGCTGCCCCGTATAAAAAAGATTTGGTAGTTTTTTACTCCTGCATGCCGGCTTCAACACTGCTGTTTGCAACAGTGTATTTGCCAAGCCATAAGCATTTCCTTTAAATGAATTGTACTCTCTAACAAAATCACTGTGAGCAAAAGACCTTTTATAGATGATATTATCCCGGAATTGCTGGTCCAGGTGCCTTTCCATACGGGCAATGATCATGTCAAAGTATCTATCTCTTAATTGCTCTGTGTCATCGTCTAATCCAGCAGCTACGGGTACCAGGAAAAAAAGGTTCTCACAACCCGGAGGTGAAACAGTATCATCAGAAACCGAAGTAACACTTACATAAAACAATGGATCAGATGGCCACTGCCGGGTAGTATAAATTTCTTTACCATGTTCATCGAACGGTACATCAAAAAAAAGCGAATGATGCGCTACGTTATGCAGCTTTTTATTAATTCCTACATAGTAAATTAAACAGGAAGGTGCCATTACTCTTTTATTCCAGTAGTCCTCAGAATATGAACGCGACTTCACTGGCAGAAGCCTGGATTCAACAAAATGATAATCAGCAGCGGCAATAATAACATCCGCCAGGTATTCTTTGGTTTCCGATACCTTCGTTTCAACCGTTTGCCGCGAAACAATGCTTACCGCAATATCATTTGCTGTTTTTATCTCCTGAACGTCTTCGTTAAAATGAAATTGCACACCAGACTCAACGGCCAGGCGATACATCGCATCAACAATTTTATACATGCCGCCTTTCGGATACCATGTTCCGCCTACTATATCAGCATAGTTCATGAGACTATACAGTGCAGGTGTATCTTCCGGTAGAGCGCCTAGAAATAGTACGGGAAATTCGAGCATCTGCCGTAATTTCCAATTTTTGAAATATTTATTAACGTGTTTTTTCATGGAGGTAAATACATCCAGTTTAAAAACACCTTTTATTACACTGTAATCTAAAAATTCAAAAAAAGACTGACCTGGTTTAAACACCAGGTTTTTTACACCTGCCTCGTATTTATAGGCGGCTTCAGCCAAAAATTTATCTAACTGGCTTGCAGCACCTGGCTCTATTTCTTCAAACAATGTTTTTAAAGCTTCAATGTCTGCAGGCACATCCATAGGGCCATCGTTCCAATAAATTCGATAGGAAGGATCCAGGCGCTTAAGTTCGTAATAGTCAGCTACAGACTTTCCAAACTGTTTAAAATATCTTTCAAATACGTCGGGCATCCAGTACCAGCTTGGTCCCATATCAAATGTAAATCCCTTAGCTGACAATTGCCTTGCTCTACCACCGGGTTGGTTGTGTTTTTCAAATACGTGAACCTCCCAACCTGCACGAGCCATAAAGGAGGCGGCTGAAAGTCCTGCAAATCCAGCACCTATTATTACCACTTTTTTTGAAATGTGTTGCTCATTAGCAGGTATCAGGTATGTACTATCGGTTAAGGGCATTCGTTAATTAATGTAGGCTTTATCATAACCAAGGCATTCTCCATTGAACCAGGGTTGTTTAAATTAAAAAAGTCTGCATTTATTTGTGCAAACCTTTAAATTATTCATTCATTTATTCTCATTAAAAATGGAATAATAATACTATTCCTTCCTATTGCCTACCATTAAAAACGTTGTATTTGCGCTTTTAAAAGCTTACGCGCGAAATGGATACGGCTTTTAATGGTTCCCAATGGTTCTTTTAGCAAATCGGCTATTTCATGGTATTTATAACCATCAAAATAAAGGAGGAACGGATTCCGAAATATTTCTGGCAAACCATGTATTGCAACGTTTATATCTTTTAGTTTCAAATTGCTCTCGGCCTCATTTGTAGCAATAGCCTGGTTATGATTAAGCAGATAGTCATTTGGACTACTGTCAAAGATTGTATTCTGTTTAGCCTTTCTGCGGTAATTATTGATAAATATATTCCGCATGATCGTGTATAACCATGCTTTTATATTGGTTCCTACATTGTATTTATCTTTATTAGCAAGAGCCCTGTATAGCGTTTCCTGGTACAGGTCCTGTGCAGCTTCATTATCTCTTGTCAATGTTATTGCAAAAGGTTTCAAAAATTCCGCATTGTTTACGAGCAATTGGTTGAATTCTAAGGATGACATATTAAAAAGTGTTTAATTAAATCGTATTCAAAATTAAACACTTAATTAGACATTACCCAAAAAATTGTTGAAAAGAATATGTTAAAAGCTAAACGATAGATTATCAGTAAGTAATAAAACGAGATAGTTGTTATAACATCAATCTTGCTTTTTACAATGTGGATATATACTCCATAACCTCAGGAAGAGATTTGCAGAATTTGACTGAAGGGGGGATTTTTTTCTTGTAAGTTTGAGTGAGTTGTCCGGAGATCACCAGCGGAAAATCCTGTAAACGCGGTTGTGAAAGCGTCAAAAACCTATCGAAATTGAAATTGCCTGCCACAGATGTAAGGTGGGTGTATAGATAATCCGGTTTTTTAATTCTTGAAACGTATTCCACATCTTTTAGTGGCACATTTGCCCCCAGGTAAATGACCTTTACTCCCCTGTTTTTAAGCAGGTAATAAATGTACAACAAGCCTAACTCATGGTGTTCACCTTCGGGAAGAAAAAGTAAGACACTTTTATCCACCACAAAATGGGTAAAGGCGCTGTCGATGCCAACAATCAGCTTCTGACGCATGATATTTGTAACCAGGTGTTCCTGTGCCGGATTAATATGGTTCGTAAGCCATAATATGCCGATCTTTTCAAGTAACGGAAAGAGGACCTGGGTAATTGTTTTATCGATGCCCCGGGAAGTAATGTAATTGTCAATTACTGCTTCAAACCTGTTCATATCCAGCTCGATCATATACTGGATCAGATCGTTGATCATTCTTTCCTGCTGTGCCTGAATGTTTGAAAGAGAAACCAATTTCTCCCTCAATTCATCGGGCTTCATTTTATCAATATGGGATATCTTAAAGCCGTACTTATTCAGCAAAGCAATATTGAGAACTGTCTTAAGTTCTTCATTGCTATAATAACGAATGTTGGTGTCTGTTCTTTGCGGCTTAAGAAAAGTGTAACGTTGCTCCCAGATACGAATGGTATGGGCTTTAATACCGGATAAATTTTCCAGGTCTTTTATGGTGAAAGCGTTCATGAATAGATTACAAACAACTCAACACAATGTTCGATAAACCGCTATCGATACTTAAACAAGAGTATATATGGATTGAGAATGAATAACCCTACATTATACAGCACTGTTTCAGGTAGCAGGGCGTTTTTTTACTGAAAGTGGTAATGAAGCGTGGCGCTGCCTCTTTCAAGGAATTGAGTAGAATAGTGGTTACAGGGATGGGTTAAGAATTTTCCCGGAATCTAAAAGACGTTGGATAGTTTCCATAGTGGAACCTGCACGGTATATCGCTTCCACATGCCGTTCGTGATGAAGATCTGTTCCTATAAAATCAATGTAATCGTTTTTGATCAGGTAATTGGCGAGCTCCAGGCAAGCTTTGCCATAATAAGTTGTGAGAGATAGAATATTTAGCTGGAACATGCAACCCATGTCTTTAAGTGTCTGGTAAAATCTTTTATTAGACTTCAGGTAAATGTAACGTTCAGGGTGAGCAAGAATAGGTTGATAACCGGCAAGTTGTAGCTTAAAAAGCATATCCTGGAGATTGAAAGGGGCATTTACAAAGGAGAATTCTACAAGAACCAGGTTGTCTTTGATGGTAAGGAGGGGAATTTTTTTATCCAGTAACTGGTTAAAATGATCATCTAGAAAGTATTCAGCGGCGGGACTTATATCTACTTCAAGGCCTTCTTTCTTAAGTGCATCCTTCAACACCAGGTAAGATGCCTGGATCATTTCGTGGGTATTCTGGTATATGTCCCACATTACATGGGGTGTTGTAATGAATTTTTTATAGCCCAGGTCCATCATAGCCCTGATAAGTGCTATGGAGGTTTCCGTATCGGGCGACCCGTCATCAATACCGGGAAGCAGGTGAGAGTGCATATCTGTTGCTATCCCGCTTAGGTCAGGTGCTTGCTTTTTCTTCCTGAAAAAATCCAGCATAGATAGGAAAGGTTGATTGCTGCTTTTAAGCTAGACGATACCGGACGCAGCAAATGCTTAATCGTTCCAGCTTAAAATATTAGAAAGTTGCAAAGATAAGTATATTAATTATGGAAGGCTTGCTAACAGGATTCAATGTATACTGAAATAGTGTTTCAAAGCTTAGCGTTATTTATAAAGTGAGTCACTTATAAGGTAGAATTATCTTTAGCATCTTTCAAATTATTCAATACAGTAGTTGTCATTAAGTCAACACTTATTAACTTAACCGGAGAAAAAATTAGTTTAAAATACAGCTTATCAATAGGCGCTCAAAAACTCCTGGTAAACTCTCTCTATGCCTTGTTTTAGTTCAATCTTGGCCGTCCAACCGAGGGCAGTGAGTTTGCTTACGTCCATTAATTTACGCGGAGTTCCGTCTGGCTTAGATAGATCGCGCCCTATTTCACCTTCAAATCCCACAATATCTTTGATCATTAATGCGAGGTCGTAGATAGAGATATCAAATCCCACACCCACGTTCACAAATTCGGGTTCATTGTAATTTTGCATGAGGAAGTAACATGCATCTGCCAGGTCATCAGCATGCAGGAATTCACGAAGCGGTTTGCCTGTACCCCATATGGTAACAGAGCGGGCCTGGCTCATTTTGGCTTCATGCATCTTTCGTATCAGTGCGGGCAGCACGTGCGAGTTGTTCAGGTCATAGTTATCGTTTGTGCCGTACAGGTTAGTAGGCATTACTGATATAAAGTTGCAACCGTACTGGATATGGTAAGATTCGCACATCTTGATACCTGCAATTTTAGCGATCGCATAAGGCTCATTAGTTGGCTCAAGAATACCGGTTAACAGGTACTCTTCTTTTAAGGGCTGAGGCGCAAGACGTGGATAGATACAGGATGATCCAAGAAACATCAATTTTTTCACCTTGTTTAGAAAGGATGAATGCAGAATGTTGTTTTGTATCATCAGGTTATCATACATGAAGTCTGCGCGGTAGGTGTTGTTAGAAACGATGCCGCCTACTTTCGCCGCAGCCAGCACTACATAATCCGGCTTTTCTGAGGTGAACATTTCTTCAACCGCCTGTTGATTACGAAGATCCAATTCTTTCGATGTTTTAAGCAAAAAATTGCAGTACCCTTCCTGCTCAAGCTTTCGCAAAATAGCAGATCCAACCATTCCTCGGTGGCCGGCTATATAGATTTTATCGTTTTTATTCATGGTGAATGGGTCAATGGTGAATGGGTCAATGGTGAATGGTCAATGGTGAATGGTCAATGGTCAATGGGAATGGTCAATGATAGAATCGTGTAAATAATTCGATCAGGCAGATCACTATATTCACCATTGACCATTCACCATTCACCATTCACCTCCCTATTCAAATTGATTTTTAATCGTAAAACCAGAATCCTTTAACAACTTCTCTTTTTGGAACAATTCCAGGTCACTTTCGATCATTTCCTTTACAAGCATAGCAAGGTCATACTTGGGCATCCATCCAAGTTTGGTATTAGACTTGGTCGGGTCTCCGATTAGGAGGTCTACTTCGGTAGGCCGGTAATATCTTGCATCTACAGCAACAACCTCTTTACCCTTCTCAAGCTGGAAGGCCGGGTTAGCGCATGAAACCACGGTGCCAATTTCTTTTGCTTCACTTCCTGTAAATTCCAATTCAACACCTACTTCCTTGAAGGCCATACGAACAAATTCACGTACGGGAGTGGTCACGCCTGTAGCTATAACGAAGTCTTCGGGTTTATCCTGCTGAAGTATCAGCCACATGGCTTCCACGTAATCCTTTGCATGGCCCCAGTCACGTTTGGCATCCAGGTTACCCAGGAAGATCTTATCCTGCATACCCATGGCAATTTTCGCTACTCCGCGTGTAATCTTTCTTGTTACAAACGTTTCACCTCTTAAAGGCGACTCATGGTTAAAGAGGATACCGTTAACTGCGAACATACCGTATGCCTCCCGGTAATTGACCGTGATCCAGTACGCATACATCTTAGCAACAGCGTACGGAGACCTTGGATAAAAAGGGGTTTTTTCAGACTGTGGCACTTCCTGAACAAGTCCATATAATTCGGATGTAGAAGCCTGGTAGACTTTTGTCTTTTTTATCAGTCCCAGTAATCGTACAGCTTCCAATATTCTTAATGTTCCAATGCCATCCGCGTTTGCGGTATATTCTGGTGTTTCAAAACTAACGGCTACATGGCTCATCGCGGCCAGGTTATATATTTCATCGGGCTGCACTTCCTGGATAATCCTGATTAGGTTGGTAGAATCAGTAAGGTCGCCATAATGAAGCGTAAAATGTACGTTTTTTTCGTGGGGGTCCTGGTAAAGGTGGTCGATACGATCGGTATTGAATAAAGAGCTACGCCTTTTGATACCATGAACGATATACCCTTTCTTTAAAAGAAGGTCAGTTAAGTAAGCACCATCCTGACCGGTAACACCGGTTACTAAAGCGATTTTTGACATTGGTTAGAGTTATGGTTATCCAGCTGCAAGTTTTACGCAGCTGTATTGAATAATAAATATTTTTTGCTTGATTAACTGCTGAATATGTACAGCAGCAAATATCCCTTTGCTCCTACATAGAACAGGACCATTCACTATCTACAATAAATAAACGATGTGGGAATATTGCTTGTATTCTCTTCCAATCAGTTTACATATAACTTACTGCATACGTCAGATTTTCATATTTGTGCAAAAGTGATTACGTTTTCTCCCAATGAATCAATTTAATTATTCATCATCATGGTCGATAGTATAATCTATCGCAAGCAACGACCACAAAAATATTACAAAATATTATAGTTTTGTATCTAATTAGCAATGCAGTTTGATTTTTATCATGATGCATTTATTTATTAAACGCAGGTATCAAAGAAATATTCTTTCAAACAGGATTATCTGTAAAAGATAACAGGTGCTTTAGAATGCATCATTTTTGAAACAAGCAGGCAGTCTCGCCATTTTCTACACTTACCCTGGTGATATGTATATTGCTTGTGCCCTCCGTCCGATTTACAAAAGGCTTTGGCATTTTCTTCCGGTTACTTTTTGTAAGCTCATTAATGAAGTTATTTAAGTTAGGCACATTGACTGCCATGTCTGAAAGTGATTGTGGATCCTCGGTTGCGCATTTAGACGTTGCCGTATTGAAACATTGAGTTGTAATGCCCATCATTGCTATCCTGGACGTTGTTTTTTTTGGTAGGAAAGAAAAAGGATCGAGTTTTCGGTAATAATTAACATTCCAGATAAGCATCTTTAAACCGGGAGAATTGGTTTTAACATCTATACTGCCTGCCAGGTACATGTTCATTAATACCAGGTTCCCGGTGAATTGCGATACATTGATAATAGTGCCAGAATCCTGATCAGATGGTGCATATAAAGCACCATCAACTGTAAGATTTCCATTTCCGCTTAGATTAAGCGGTATAAAATCTTTTTTCAATGAACCCTCCCACCAGCAATCTCTGGCAAGCATAGTTGCGTTGTTCTCAAGACGTACCCCGGCACTCTGGCCACCATAACAAAAAAGTTTGCTGGTACCTGTACCCGCTTTCACCTTATCCCCTCCTATGATGACAGTACCTTTTGAAAAGAACGAATTATTTTTTTCAAAGTAGGTGTAATTTAACTGATCAATATAAATGGTGTTGTTTGCCTTCGAATAGATTTGATCAATTATTACCTGCGATGTTGGCTGGTCTATATTGGTAAAAAGAAACGCAGTGGTTTTATCCCGTGGGCCGTCCTGACCAATTTGAATATCTTTTATAGTAATGTAGGAAGGCCCCTTTATTTTGAAAAAATAAAAGCCGCTGGTTACCTTCGAACCTTTCTTTAATATACTGGCGTAAAGTATACCATCACCTATTAACTGAATGTCACTGCCAGCAGGGATATTCAGCGTTTGGTCAATGTTGTAATTACCCATCGGAAAGTGAACGATGGCTCTCTGACCTTTCAAAGCAGCCGCCGCATCAATAATTTTTTGAATGGCTGCAGATGCTGCATCAACCGGTACTTCGAATGTTTTTCTTTTGATATATGGTACAAATGGCTGAAGTGGCATTACTGCTGGCAGTTTCATGGTTTTGACGTTAAACTGCCTGTCCTCAATGGAATGTACTTTTGATGGGAAATCTTTTCGCAGACTATGTGGATTCTCTCTGGCATAACTATTATCAATCGACAGAATATCATAGTTGGCATTACACCAACTGGCATAATCAACGCTAAATGGCACGTTACTTTCATTAAGAAAATAGTTGTCCATAAGGGAAATTTTACCCTGGTGATGATATTGGATTGGCACAGATCTACAGCCCTTCACATAATTACCCTGGAAAATTCTTTTAAACGCATTACAGCTTGCGCCTGCATCTACAGAGAATGCCATTGAATTATTTGAATAGCACCCTCTAATGGAAGAATACAGCGCATCTTTTACGGCGACGTCTGCCGTGCGTGAGTTAGTAAAGTGCGACTGGTAAATGTGATAATTGCCATGACTGCAATCAACTCCCGTGTTGCAGTTGGTAAATTCTGAATCCCATATCCAGTAATCCAAAGCATTGAATCCTTTTATCAGGATACCGGCACCTTCACAAGACAAAAATTTACACCGCTTTATTGCTACTTCAGCGTCCATCATACCTGTGCCATCAGAAGTGTACGTACCTGCAGATATGCCGTACCTAAGATTTCCCTTGAATATCATATCACTAAATTCAACAGAAGTAGGAGCGAAGCTTGGTTCTGTGAAATCTTTAAAATGCATCCCCAACGCTTCGATGTTTGCCTTTTTATTACCGTCCCAAGTTATACGGCTGATCTTAATATAGGCCGAACGGTTACTGAAAAACATGGTATCATTGTCTCCACCATACCATTTGATGATGGTGTTTTCCGGACTTTCGCCAATAAATGTAACACCTATTTTACCTGTTAACCTCAACGTTTCAGAGATTCTGTAGGTCCCTGCCGGTAGGTAAATAACCAAATACTTTGTCTTCGACTGGTTGTTGAAAAGCAGCCTTTCCATTGTTGTTAAAGAATCCAACGCTGTTTGCAAAGACTTTGTATCATCTTTTATGCCATTACCAGCAGCTTTAAACCTGGTTTTTACATTTGCCCAGCTTTTGAACGGCCCATTAAATTCTTCCCGGTAAACGGTTTGCGAATAGGATGTAGTAGAAATTAAGTATATAAAAAAGATAAGCAGATTAGTTTTCATAAGTAGATAGCTTTTCAAACGGGTAATACGCTCACAACCCTCCATAGGATCGTTGACTGGTTCTTATTTGATTTGATTTCTGTGATTGCCTCACATAAAGGCATACGGGTAACTGAAATTTTTTTTCTATTCAATTGC
>JBBJOD010000338.1:0-5792 GCA_037721715.1 Chitinophagaceae bacterium
CTTTTGCCGACTCAAACATGAACACCTCGTTTTGTCCTTTCAGCCAAAGCGCAATCAGTGACAAATCTCAGCGAATACAGGCTCACTGAAGGACAAAAAAAATGATGATTCGTCTTTTACCGACTTAAACATGAACACCTCGTTTTGTCATTTCAGCCAAAGCGCAATTAGTGACATTGCAACAAAAAGTTTCTTGCGCGCTTTGAGCTGAAATCTCAGCGAATACAGGCTCACTGAAGGTCCAGAGATTTCAACGAAGCGCGTATAATGCTATTAATACAGGGAACTTTAAGCGCTCCGTTGAAATGACAAAAAAAAAATGATGATTCGTCTTTTGCCGACTCAAACATGAACACCTCGTTTTGTCCTTTCAGCCAAAGCGCAATCAGTGACAAATCTCAGCGAATACAGGCTCACTGAAGGTCCGGAGATTTCAACGAAGCGCGTAACATGCTATTAATGCAGGGTACTTGGCGGCGCTTCATTAAAAGGACACAAAAAATATGATGATTCGTCTTTTCCCGACTCAAACATGAACACCTCGTTTTGCCTTTCAGCCAAAGTGCAAGGATCACTGCATCAAAGAAAAATCCCTGTAACAACCTTTACCTGCTCGGTCGAAAGCTAATGCACTATCCCAAAATAGGTATATCAATGAAAAAGTCTATATTTTACATAAAAATGCAAAATGGATAACGAAAACTTCGATCGGAGAGACTTTCTTAAATATTCAACCGCCATAATGGGTAGTGTAGCATTATCAGGGCTGGGATTACCTAACGACGCGCTGGAAAAAGCGGCCAATGAAAAACCGGTCAGGCTCGGATTTATCGGTATAGGAGGACGCGGTTCTTATCACCTGGATGCGGCATTAGGCATTGAAGGGGTAGAAGTGCCCGCCATCTGCGAAATCAAGCCCGAACGTTTGTACAATGCAAAAAGATGGATAGAAGAATCCGGCCGTCCAACACCGAAATTATACGACCGCGGCCCAAAAGATTTTGTCAGGTTATGTGCTGAAGAGAAGTTGGATGCTGTTATCTGTTCAACTTCATGGGAATGGCACGCTCCCATTTGCATTGCTGCCATGAAAAATGGTAAACACGCAGTTTCTGAAGTTCCTATTATTCTTACGGTGGAAGAGGCCTGGGAAATAGTGGAAACCTTTGAAAAAACAGGCAAATGGGCAACGTTGGCATTGGAGCAAGCCATGCTTGAATCACAAGACGGTCTCACCATATTAAATATGGTGCAAAGTGGTTTATTGGGAGAGATATTACAGGCAGAAAGCGGTTATGTTCATGACCTCCGACTTGTAAAATTTGACCCGGAGCGAGAGCCCTGGCGTTTAGCCTACGACGTTACCCACAATGGAAACCTGTATCCTGATCATCCTATGAATAAGATTATGTCGTATACAGATATCAATCACGGAGACAGGTTAGATCACCTTGTTTCCATGAGCTCTAAAAGTGTCATGATCAACAAATATGCTGCTTTGAATTATGGTGCAGCAAATCCTTATGCCAGTATGAAAATGGCACAGGGTGATTGTAATACCACGCTGGTACGAACAGTAAACGGTAAATTGATTACCCTCAATTATGACACCAATACGCCGCATCCCAGGGAATTATTCAGGTTGCAGGGTACAAAGGGAATATACCTGGGAGGTAGTGCTTTGGAAGGTGCTAAAATTTATCTTGAAGGAATGAGTCCAAAAGAGCATCAATGGGAACCAGCGGAAAAATACCTGGCTGAATTCCGGCATCCGTTGCTGAAGAATTATAACCCTCCGCCCCGTAAGTCTGCCATCCGAGGCCATGGCGGCAGTGGGAATAAACTTCCTTTAACCTGGCATTTACTGGTAAAAGCGTTAAGAGAAGATAAAATGCCGTATTTTGATGTTTATGACTCCGTAACCAGCAGTGCCATCTTCCCGTTGTCTATACAATCTGTGGCCAGCAAGAGTAAAACCGTTGATATACCCGACTTTACAAAAGGGAAATGGAAAACCAGGGCCTCCCTTTCGTTTAAACAGGCATAGTCGGGCAGGAGCTAACAGGTATGGGTACTTGAAATAAGAAATAATAACTGAATCACTATTTTAGAGAAAATAAATAAATGAACCATTCAAAAAAAACGCTGCTCTTACTGCTCCTGATAATTACAATTTTCCAGGGTTGTGATGAAAGCAAAAAACCAGCCCCGCAAGAACAAGACGGTAAAGAAGCAAAACAAAATTCGGGTGAATTGTATTATTTAGCAGCCGATTTTCTTACTGTAAAAAAGTTTAATTCTCACGTTCATATAAATATCGTCGATTCCATTTTTATCAAACAGGCAGCGTCTGACAATTTCCGGTTGTTGACAGTGAATGTGAACTCCAGGTCTTCACCTATAGAAAAGCAGCAGGAAGTTGCTCTAAGACTGGTGAAATCGTTCCCGAACAATATATCATACGCCACCACTTTTTCTGTTGACAACTTTAACTCGCCGGATTGGCAGAAAAAAACCCTCGACTATCTAAGGGGCTCTTTTGATAAAGGTGCTATCGCGGTAAAGGTTTGGAAGAACATAGGGATGGAGCTTAAAGACGGCAAGGGTGAATTCGTTATGATAGATCATCCTGCTTTCGATACGATCATTGATTTTATTGAAAAGAGCAATATCACTTTAATAGGGCACCTGGGCGAGCCAAGGAACGCATGGCTGCCAGTAGAACAGATGACGGTATCGGGAGATAAGAATTATTTTGCAGCGCATCCCCAATACCATATGTACCTTCATCCGGAGTATCCTTCTTACGAGGACCAGGTTAATGCAAGAGACCGCATGCTGGCAAAGCATCCCAACATCAGGTTTGTTGGTGCACACCTGGGCAGCCTCGAATGGAATGTAGATGAACTGGCTAAGCGCCTGGATAAATATCCAAACATGTCTGTAGACATGGCGGAACGTATTTCTCACTTTCAATACCAGGCTGTAACTGACTGGCAGAAAGTACACGATTTTTTCATCAAATACCAGGACCGCCTTATTTATGCTACTGATGAAGGCGTAAGAAAGGGAGTGGCGCCCGCTGAAGTAAGTAAGCAGGCCCATGAGAACTGGCTGAGGCACTGGACGTTTTTCACATCAGGTGAGAGAATGAAAGTACCGAAGGTGGAGAAAGAATTTAGTGGATTGAAATTGCCAACACAAGTGGTTGACAAGATATATTATAAAAATGCAGCGAAGTGGTTTCGAATCTAGTGTGATGTTTTTCATACATTGCCGGAACCGAAAACAATTAATAAGCCGGCTATGAAACCTACCATTATTCTGCCTGTACTGCTAGCATGGTGTTTTCTTTTAACAATTGGAAAAACCAACGCGCAGGCACAAACGAATGCACAAACCATTGTAAGTATCAAGGGTAACAGATTTTTAATCAACGGCAGACTTACTTACAAGGGACGAAGCTGGCAGGGCCACCGTATTGAAGGTTTGCTGATGAATTCAAGAATGGTTCAGGGCATTTTTGATGACCAGAACCCTGCAACGGTTGATCAATGGAAGTATCCGGATACACAGAAATGGGATCCAGACCGCAACACCAACGAATTCATCAAAGCAATGGACGAATGGTATGCCAGGGGATTGCTGGCATTCACGTTAAACATGCAGGGAGGTAGCCCCGTAGGTTATGGAAATAAAGGTTGGCGCAACTCAGCCATTGATTCAACCGGCGAACTGCGACAAGCGTACATGGCACGCCTGGAAAAAATATTAAATCACGCCAGGGAAAAGGGTATGGTCGTTATCCTGGGCATCTACTATTTTGGCCAGGACCAGTTCCTGCAAAACGAAGCGGCTGTAATTAAAGGCCTGGACAATACCATAGACTGGATCCTGTCAAAAAATTACCGTAACATCCTGGTTGAAGTGAACAATGAAACCAACGTCGGTTATCATCATGAGATTCTCAAACCTGGCCGCGTGCATGAGCTGATCATACGTGTCAGATCAAAAACAAGCAAGGGCTATCGCCTGCTGGCTGGAACCAGTTATGGCGGCGGATTCATTCCCCTGGAAAACGTAGTGCGTGTTTCCGACTTCCTCTTGATTCATGCAAATGGTGTAAAGGATCCAGCACAAATTAGTAGCATGGTACAACAAACGAAGAGTGTAAAGGGCTTTAAACCCATGCCGGTACTTTTTAATGAAGATGACCATTTTGACTTCGATAAACCAATCAACAATTTTGTGGAAGCTGTAAAATCCTACGCATCCTGGGGGTACTTTGATTACCGAATGAAAGATGAAGGCTTTAACGATGGTTACCAGTCTATCCCGGTAAACTGGGGCATTAGCTCTCCACGTAAAAAAGCATTCTTCGATAAGCTCGAAGAAATTACTGGAGGGTTAAAAAAATAAATGTTGAATCTGACAATAGAAATTACAAAATCTATAAGTTATTATTTTGCACCTTCTATGATTCCACGATAGGCTGGTTTTCGTAAATAGTTTCCATCAAAAGGCAGGGGCCAGTCCGGAGCCCCCTGCCAACTGGGAATCCAAGAATCAGCATCTCCAACATTCCAGGTCGTGATACCAAATTTTTGAGATTCGGGTAGGCTATTGAATGTTTTAACGACGAACTTATACCTGGCTGCCTGCTGTTCTGCCAACTGACTGGTAAAAACAAGCCCCTGTACCTTGTCGTTATTAAGCCGGATATCTAATTCTGAAATATGAACTTTGAGACCAGTAGCTGCTGCGCTGTTAATGGCGGCAGTAATGTTTGCATCAGACTGTGTGTACGTCATATGAAACTGCATTCCAATACCATGAATCGGAATCCCCCTGCTTTTAAATGAAGCTATTAAGTTAGAAATAGCCGTTCTTTTGGCAGCACTGTATTCATTTCCATAATCATTATAAAATAAAAGTGCATCCGGATCTGCCTGGCTTGCGTATTGAAAACATCGGGCTATATAATCAGTGCCCAACTTTTGCACCCATATAGTATTGCGAATGGTGCCATCATCATTGAAAGCCTCATTCACAACATCCCAGGAGGTTACCTTGCCTTTAAAATGAGTAACCACCGTTTGAATGTGTGTCTTTAGTAGGTTTTCCCAGGCAGCAGCATCACCGACAAAATTGGTAACCCATGATGGTAAAGAGTTATACCAGTTTAAGGTATGGCCGTGTATTCTCTTGTTGTTGGACTTTGCATAATTGACAAGGTAGTCTGCATCTGTCCAGAAAAAAGTATTTTCAGATGGATGCAACGCACCGAATTTCATAGCATTTTCTGCTGTTATGCTATTATATTCCTTACTGACGACACCGTTATACTTCGTATTATTTCTCATCAGGTTTACATTCAATGACGCACCGATAGGGAAGGGCACCATTTTGTGTAAACTTGTATCCATCACTACGGGTGGACTACCAATACTACCAACCACTTGCGAGTTCTTTTTGGCACATGACGTAAGAAATAATGTGATTATCAACAGGGAAATAACGTTTCGTTTCATATGATCAAAAATACAAAGCTTTACCACGCGTAATATAAAATAAATCTGCGGCGCTTTGCCGAAATGAAAAAGCAGGAAATGAACCTTATTTTTTTGTCATTTCAGCCAAAGCGCTTCAATAATTTCGAATAAAGCATGTTATGCGCTTTGAGCTGAAATCTCCCGGTATACAGGCTGCCTGAGTAGGGGACGGATTCAACAAAGCTTTATCGCGTGTTTTAATCAAACCTGCGATAGGTAACGTGTATTCAGTAAAGTTTT
>JBBJOD010000339.1:0-5782 GCA_037721715.1 Chitinophagaceae bacterium
GCTCACCAACCAACCGGCACCACGAAGATTTTACATGCAATTAGCAGAAACGATAGGCTATAGGGTAGTTACAAACTGGCTTTCGGGGAAGGGTAACAAACCTTTTGCCTTTCAAAGCGAAACCTGGCAACACATAATTGACGATCAATCCGGACTTGTAAATGCTCCGACCGGATGCGGAAAAACTTTCGCTGTTTTTCTCGGTGCCGTGATCGAATTTATAAATCACCATCCTCATGATTACCAAAATAAAAAACAACACGGACTTCAGTTGTTATGGGTAACTCCACTTCGTGCCCTGGCTAAAGACATTGGGCGTGCAATGGAGGAGGTAATGAATGAACTGGGCATGCGGTGGTCAATTGGTATTCGTAATGGCGATACACCTGGTAGTGAGCGGCAGAAGCAAAAACGCCAGATGCCGGAGGTGCTCATAATTACCCCTGAAAGTCTTCAATTGTTTTTAGCGCAGAAGGGTTATGCGGAAACATTCAAAAACCTGAAAATAATTGCGGTGGATGAATGGCACGAATTACTGGGAAGCAAAAGAGGAGTCCAGGTAGAACTGGCCCTTAGCCGGATTGTTGGAATTAGAGACAGGCCAGAGCCTGACATTAATACGCAGATGGCGGCAAAAACAAAAGGCACCCCTTTCGAGTATGATGTGTTGGTTGAGCCGGTTTTAAACCGGCCCTTAAGCGTTTGGGGAATCAGCGCTACTATAGGGAACCTCGACCAGGCTATGGAGGTTTTGCTGGCTGGAAAGGCGGCAGATGGAATTATTGTAAAAGCTGATATTAGGAAAGCCATTGAAATAGAATCGATTTTTCCGGACGAGATTGAAAACTACCCCTGGGCAGGCCACCTGGGAATAAAATTAGTTAATAAGGTCATTCCCATTATTAAAAATAGCCGGACCACGCTTGTTTTTATCAATACCCGTGGCATGACTGAAACCTGGTACCAGGCGATCCTGGCTGCCTGCCCTGACCTGGCCGGATCTATTGCTCTTCATCATGGCAGTATTGAACAGGAACTGCGCTTGTGGGTAGAGGATGCCCTGCATGAGGGCAAGCTCAAAGTGGTGGTATGTACAGCCAGCCTGGATCTTGGGGTTGACTTCAGGCCGGTTGAGACAGTGATCCAGGTAGGCTCCCCTAAAGGTGTTGCCCGTTTCCTGCAACGTGCGGGACGAAGTGGCCACCAGCCGGATGCAGTGAGTAAAATCTATTTTCTGCCAACACATTCGTTAGAACTGGTGGAAGCGGCAGCCCTTAAAGAAGCCATTCAGAAATCCTTTATAGAAAGCCGTGAGCCCCGGATCCTGTGCTTCGATGTGCTGGTGCAGTACCTCTGCACACTTGCTATCTCCAATGGATTTCTTCCCAAGGTTATTTTTGATGAAATCAGGTCTACTTACTGTTACCGCCATATCACGGCAGAGGAATGGGAAAAATTATTGAATTTCATTACATCCGGCGGTGCGGCGTTACAGCAATATGATGAGTATAAAAAGGTAGAAGTGATTGACGGCTTATATATAATCAACAACCGTCGCATCGCTATGCGGCATCGTATGCATATTGGCACCATTGTAAGTGATTCCATGCTGAAAGTTAAATTCATTTCCGGAGGGTTTATAGGGGTCATTGAAGAATTCTTTATATCAAAGCTGAGTCCCGGTGATGTTTTTACACTGGCTGGACGCCATCTTGAATTTGTAATGATCAAGGATATGACGGTATTGGTGAGAAAATCGAATTCTAGTAAGTCAATGGTGCCTAGTTGGAACGGGGGACGAATGCCGCTATCCGCTAACCTGGGTTTTATGCTTCGCAAGAAAATGTACGAGGCGGTAAACGTCATCAATTCAAACGAATCGTTGCCAGTCATTCAAAATTCGGATAAGCCGGATATTGAAATAAGCATGTTAAGCCCACTGTTTAGGTTACAGGAAGACCTTTCTCATATTCCCAGGGAGAACGAGCTGCTGATAGAACAAATTGAAACAAGAGATGGTTTCCACCTCTTTGTCTACCCTTTTGAAGGCCGGCTGGTTCACGAAGCAATGGCTGCTGTACTTGCCTACCGTATCAGCCGCATCACGCCGATCACTTTCTCATTCGCAATGAATGATTATGGATTTGAGCTTTTGAGCGATCAGCCCATTCCGGTAGATGATACCAATGTGTATGAATTATTCAGCGACGAAAATTTATTCAACGATATCCAGAGAAGTGTAAATGCGGGTGAAATGGCAAGCCGGAAATTCCGGGATATTGCGGTGATCGGTGGATTAATCTTCCAGGGATTACCCGGGGAACACAAAAAAGCAAGACACCTGCAGTCGTCGGCTTCTCTTGTTTTTAAAGTCTTTAGTGAATACGAGCCCGGTAATCTGCTGGTTAGGCAGGCATACAACGAGGTAATGGAACAACAAATGGAAGAGGAGCGCTTGCGTAATATGTTGCAACGGGTACAAAATGGGCGGATTGTTATTACGTTTCCACAACGGCTGACGCCATTTTGTTTTCCAATTAAGGTTGACAGCATCCGGGAAAATATATCTTCAGAAAAATTAGAAGACAGGGTTAGGCGCATGCAGATGCAGCTGGACAAATAATTAAGTCCACCCTTGTCTATGCCATGATGGATAATGCTTGGAAAATGGGGCTCCGCCAGGAGCCGATTCTGCATTCCTGCGTGTTTCTATAAATACATGGCTCCTGGCGGAGCCGATATTGGCTAATTTTGATTCTGCAGATAAGTGGCTCCTCTCGGAGACAGTGTCAATATATCTGATACCCCAGCTATTGGCTGACCCTCTGACTGCTCACTGCTGTGCTCCCTCACTTCATATATTTCAACTGCGTACCATATAATATGATAAAAACAACTGGTACAATCAATCCAATCATTCCTATACCCTTAAATCCAACAAGACCGATAAATAAAACCACCCCGATAATAGGTAAAATCTCACCTAATAACCACATGTAAAAACCCTGCTTCTTCAGTTTCCTCATTTCCAGGGCGCCATATATACATAGGGCCAAACTTACGAGTGTGATGATCAATAAAGGGATGCGGTTTTCATAAGCTGTTCTCAACATGTCCATTGCCTCAGGGCTGTTCAGCTTCTTAACGAAATCAGGCAACTTTTCAAATTCATCACTTCCCTGCATCTTTTCCATCGTTTCCAGGGTTGATTTTGCTGTCATCTGTTGATAGATAGTCATTAACAATGAAAGGCCAGAACCAACGAATGTAAGTATGGTCAATACATTTAAATAACCCGGAAGCGTTCTTATTCCTTGATTTTGTTCAAAAGGAGTTCCCCTTAGTTGATCAGTGTCGGTCATCTCAAAATGGTTTTTTGTTTAAAGATTTAAATGTAATTACCCTTTTCTAATTATCAGCATATCTATCAAAATATATTTACAATACCTTTGCATTCTCGTAAATTCTATTTGCAGGCACCTGTACCACATATCTTACATCAGCACAAATTCTGGGTTTCACCTGAGCGCGTTTTATTCTGGGAAAATGAAAGTACGGTGATCGTGTCAGATCTCCATATCGGAAAGACAGGCCATTTCAGAAAGTCGGGTATCGCCATGCCTCAGGCGGTTTTTAAGGAAGATATGCTACGACTGGTTGCGCAATTGCAACATTTTTCTCCAAATATCCTGTTAGTTGTAGGAGATCTTTTTCACAGTGTCGCAAATAAAGAACTGGAACTTTTCGAAAAATGGCGCAATGATTTTCCTGATCTCACCATAAAACTTGTGAAGGGAAATCATGACATCCTTAAAAATAGCTGGTATACCAATGCAGGTATCACCGTTATCCATGACCGGACTCAAATCAAGGGGTTTTGCTTTACCCATGATTATGAAAGTTGTGGTAATATTACTTCAGACGACGGTGAGGATAAAACGCTCTATACGATCAGTGGTCATATTCATCCGGGTGTTAAGGTGAAAGGATTTGGCAAGCAATCCCTTTGCCTGCCTTGTTTTTATTTTGGAAAAGATTTCGCAGTGCTTCCCGCCTTCAGCCGTTTTACCGGAACCGCACTGATTGAACCAAAGGCCGGTGACAGTGTATTTGCTTTGGTTGATAACAGGGTTATCAAATTAAAGTAGTAAGAGTGTTTTAGCCAGACGGTGTTACATCAACCGCTTTAGAGAACAACCCAATTTCCGTTATGACGAATGAGCGCATGTTAAAAATTGCTTTCGACCCTATCTATGCACATCCTCTACCCGAAGGCCATAGATTCCCCATGCTTAAATATGAACTCATTCCGGAACAACTGTTGTACGAGGGCAGTATTACGGAGGAAAACCTGTTCTCACCGCAACCCTGTTCCGACGAGGTAGTATTATGGACCCATACAAAAGGCTACCTGGAAAAATTGAAAGACCAGGCGCTGTCTGCAAAAGAACAGCGGCGAATTGGTTTTCCTCAATCACCCGTACTCACTCATCGTGAATTAATCATCACGCAAGGCACTATTGACTGCTGCCACTATGCGATGAGTTATGGGGTTGCCATGAACGTTGCAGGGGGAACGCACCATGCTTTTGCTGACAGGGGAGAAGGTTTCTGTTTGCTAAACGACTTTGCCGTTGCTGCAAATTACCTGTTGAGAAAAGACCTGGCTAAAAAAGTAATGATCATTGACCTGGACGTGCACCAGGGGAACGGTTCCGCAAAAATTTTTGAAAAAGATCCGCGGGTTTTTACATTCAGTATGCATGGAAGGCACAATTACCCTTTTCATAAAGAGATATCCGATTTGGATGTTCCTTTGGAAGATGGTACTGATGAACTTTCTTACCTGTCAAAATTGAAAGAAGTATTGCCGGGTCTACTCGAAGATCATCAACCTGATTTCGTTTTCTTTCTTTCCGGAGTTGATATATTGAACACTGACAAGTTTGGTAAACTGGCAATCACCATAAACGGGTGCAAAGAGAGGGATGAGTTTGTTTTCTCTCTACTCCAGGAAAGATCTATTCCCTGTGCGGTATCGATGGGTGGTGGATATTCGGCAGATATAAAAGTGATCGTTGAAGCGCACTGCAACACGTTCCGGGTAGCGCAGGATGTTTTTAAACTGGCATAGCCTCTAAAATTGTATTTCTATATGATCAGTTGAACCGGCTTCTCAGTTCATTCTTTTTTTCAACGTACTTACCTGTTCCTGTAAGTTGCTGACTAGTCCTGCCAGTTGATTAACATCCCATCTTTGCTGTGTATTGGCTTTTGTTATGACCATCTGGGCCTGCCAAACTTCGATGATATCATCAGCCTCAACATTATAAGGTTGGTAGGTTGGGTTGTCACTAATTAAGGTCCATTTGGTTTTTGTACGATTGTTTTTCATAATGCGCTTATACACGATGCCTTCCTGCCTCGACACGACGATATAGGTATTGTTCGTTTTGACATCTTCTAACCGGTCTATTTTCTCTCCAACAATCACAGAGCCACTTGGGGTGGGAAGCATCGAATCCCCTATAATTTCAAAAGCCCTGTAATTACCTGGTGCTAGCATAGGTAATGTAAAAGTATTTAGCTCATCGATAAATTCAGGGTCTGCGTATCCTGCCAGGTATCCCGCAGCAGCCTTTACGGGAACCAGTTGAATCTCGTTTGCCGCCGTCTCCATTTTATGCGCCCGCCGTTTTGCCAGGTAGCTTCCTTTGGTATCGCTAAGATCTTTTAGCAGAAGTTCATCAAGAGAAAGTTTGAAGATACTTCCTACCAGCTC
>JBBJOD010000017.1:0-20053 GCA_037721715.1 Chitinophagaceae bacterium
ATGCAAGCGCCGTCAACCGTTCGTTTAATTATACCGGTAAAACGGATTTTAAAAAATTGCGCATTGCGTATGCACAAAATTATTTCAAGAACCTGCCTGACACCGGTGCACAATGGCGGGTATTGGAAACATTTAAAAAACTCGGGGCCAGCCTGATGGAAATAGCGATTCCCGATTCAGTGCTTTACCCGTTTGCCATTATCACTCCAATTATAAATGCCGAATCCGCCGCAGCTTTTGACGACCTCACCAAATCAAACCAGGATGATCTTTTAACGGGCCAGCGAAAATCAGACTGGCCCAATTCATTTCGTGTTTCCCGTTTAATCCCGGCAGTTGAATACATCAATGCTAACCGTCACCGCTATGCGCTGATATTGGCATTTCGTGAGTTGATGAAAGACATTGATGTACTGATAGTGCCCACCTTTTCCGGCAGCCAGTTAGCCATCACCAATTTAACCGGCAACCCGGCTGTGTGCTTACCGGTAGGCTTTTTACAAAACGGCATGCCCACCAGCATCACATTGATAGGAAACCTTTACGATGAAGCTACCATCCTTGCTGCAGCCAAATCATACCAGGAGGCTACCGGTTTTAATAAGAAACACCCTGAAAAATTTAAATAATTCAGTTAAACAATGCAATGGCCAGCTACCTAAAGGCCTGATCAAAAAATCATCATGAGAAAATACCTGCTCATCGGATCGGTGATTTCCTGCTTCTTATCCTGCACTACCAAGGAAAAAGTAGACATGCTGGTATACAATGCGACCGTCTATACGGTAGATAGTTCCTTCACAATAGCGGAGGCCCTGGCAATAAACAATGGAAAAATAGTTGCCGTGGGTTCAACCGATTCGTTGAAAGATCGCTACGAAGGAAAAATAACACTCGATGCAGGAAAAAAATTTATCTACCCGGGATTTATTGATGCTCATACCCACTTCTTCAGGTATGGATTGGGGTTACAAACAGTAAACCTGGCAGGCACACAAAGTTGGAACGAAATAGTGGAGAAGCTCCAGGCATTTGCATCGGTCAATAAAGAAGGTTGGTTGATTGGTCGCGGTTGGGACCAGAATGACTGGCTGGTAAAGGAATTTCCCACGAAAGAAAAACTGGACGAGTTATTTGGCGAACGTCCTGTTTTTCTCACAAGAATAGATGGACACGGCGCCATTGCAAACCAAAAAGCACTCGACCTGGGAGGCATCAGGGCGGGCGATAAAATTCCTGGTGGTGAAGTAGAACTTAAAAAAGGGAAGTTGACGGGCATCTTGATTGACAATGCCAAAAGCCGGGTTTCGTCAAAAATTCCTTACCCGGCTCCGCAGTTCATAAAAAAAGCCCTCACAGATGCCCAACGTAACTGCTTCGCTGTAGGTTTAACCACCGTAGATGATTGCGGACTGGATTTCAAAGAAGTGCTGTTGATGGACAGCCTGCAAAAGACCGGTGATCTAATCATGCGCATTTACGCAATGCTCAGTGATGCAACGGCGAACTTTGATTTCCTTTTAGGTAAAGGAAAGATTAAAACCGACCGTATGAACGTGCGTTCATTTAAAGTGTATGCAGATGGCGCCCTCGGCTCAAGAGGTGCCTGCCTGCTTGAACCGTATAACGACAAGCCAGGCAATTCCGGATTCCTGCTAAACACTCCCCTTCATTTTGATTCAGTGGCAAAAAGAATGTATGATAATGGTTTCCAGATGTGCACTCATGCCATCGGCGATTCCGCCAACAGAACAATACTCGAAATCTATTCTAAATACCTAAAAGGCAAAAACGATCTTCGCTGGAGAATTGAACATGCCCAAGTGGTAAACCAACGCGATTTCTCCCTTTTTGGAAGAAATAACATTATTGCCTCAGTGCAACCTACACATGCCACTTCCGATATGTATTGGGCAGCAAGCCGTTTAGGACCAGACCGTGTAAAAGGCGCTTATGCCTATAAGCAATTGCTGAATCAGACTGGCTGGATACCGCTGGGCACTGACTTTCCTGTTGAAGACATCAACCCATTAAATACGTTTTATGCGGCTAGTCTGCGGAAAGATGTAAAGGGCTGGCCAGATAGCGGCTTCCAGGTTGAAAATGCGCTTACCCGTGAAGAGACACTTAGAGGCATGACTATCTGGGCCGCCCGTTCTAATTTTGAAGAAGATGAAAAAGGTAGCCTGGAGAAAGGAAAAATGGCAGATTTTATATTACTGGACCAGGATATTTTAAATGCCGAACCTTCTTTAATTCCTACTACTCAAGTTTTAAAGACCTTCTTGAATGGTGAGAAAGTGTATGAAGTAAAATAGATACATACAATCGGTTTTTGGGCAAGTGGGGCAGGACGTTGGCAGCTTCGGCTGTAGTTCACTATCAGCAGCAGTTTCGGCACAACGTTAAGAATTATACTTTAGTTGTTACCTTCAACTTTTAAAAACGATATTGGGCTTAAGTTGCAAGCTGACGTTTTTCAAATATTCCAACAACGCCAAGCCCTGTTCGTTAGCTGGGATTTTATGAATACCCTACTTGTTCTATCAATTGTACATTATTCCAAGTTCTTGACAGGAAAAGAACTTTGAAATTTGTGAAAAAGATTCATTGCTAACGGAATGTGTATCTTGTGACACTATGCTGCTGAAGTACAAATGTGAAGAGCAATCATTGGACCTCATAAATAGAATGAGAACTATGCACGGGGAATCCAAAAACCGATTAGTGTAGGCACCAAAAAACATCAAATATGAAAAAGTTAAAAGTCGCTGCTATCTGTTGTTCATTATTCTTAATATTGAGCTGCAGCCAGACTAAAAATGACAAAGAGGCAAGTAGCACAGAAGGTGCTGCATCTCCAAGCATGACCGAACAGAAAACTCTAAATTTGCAAGCGCAAATTCCAACTGAGAAAAGCATTCATCTTTTTGATATGCCGGACGGTGTGACGGAGGCTGAGTGGTCTACAGCTATCAAAGAAATAAATGCCGTGATCGCTAAAATTGGTTACCCTAACGCTGGTTATGCTTTCTATAAAGTGGCAAATGATTCTGTAAAGACCAATCGCTACTATTTTGAGGGCGTATGGCCGGCTGGTGATGATTATAAAACAATACACGAAAACCCGGAATACCTTAAGGCAGCGGACAAACTCGCTCCATTGTATGCTAAAATCAAAGCGGTTGAAATGTATCGAAAAGTAGTGCTGGTAGAGTAGTTTAATGGCTCTACGATTGAAACAATCGGCTGCACATCTCTAGCAGCAGCGGTTTCGGCTGACAATTAAAGCAAAGCAAAGGTCTTATATTCAACTTTTAAACAAAACCAAGCTGCAGTTCCGGGCGGGACATTATAAAATCCCCCACCTGCAGCAATACTCACCGTTATACGCAAGTTGAAAAAACCTAGCACTAATCTATGAGCAGAGTATTTTTGACTCTTACTATCTTTTTTATGTGACGCTAATCTACTCTTGCTCCTCAACGACAAACCCAAAGGACGTTGACAATTTTAATGTATCAACCAATACTGTAGAGCAACCATCAGTAAAAGTTTTCGGCATAAACGGAGAAGATATTCCTTTAGAAAAGCTCCCGGAGAAAGATCAAAGAAACTTGTAAAAGAAAAGGCAACGAATGCTCTTAGTGAGACACAATATTGCGAAGTTGACTACTCAACTAGGGTTCAAGTTTTGGAGACAAAAGATGATTGGTCAAAAATAAAAGTTGTTGAACCAAAATGGCTTTCTGAAACACATGTTGGCTGGATACAATTAAAATATCTATTGAGTAGAGAAGCCGAAGAAAAATAATCATTGGGTAAGCTCGACCCGAAAGTATATGAAATAGTGAAAATGGAGCACAAAGCCTGCAGCTGAGAATTTTCATCTTCTTTTGAAGCATCCAGACTTTGACAAAAACGACGTGTATCAATTTATCAAGCAGTTCCGGAAAGAAATTGTACAATGAACTGCCACGTTCATGTTTATGATAGTAAATCAATCTTGCCTTTGGTTGACATATATCCACTAACCGGAAAAGAGTACATCAAACTTTCCGATCACTTTGTATCAATATCGACTTTTGACGCACCTGAAGTTAGAGACTGGTATCCATATCACGACTTCAAATATAAAGAGTACGGTGGCAAGAACTGGAAGAAAGAACCAGTCAAAATAACCATGCGTACAACACTGTCTTCCGTTAATCCATTATAAAGTACTATCGGCGTTTAAACATTAACAAGAACTTTTTGACTACTTGAAAATATAAATCCTATAAATCGTTAGTTTTGCAACTATGTTTAGCTTGGAAAAGAAATTGATTAAAGTAGCAATACTCGATCTCTATGAAGGGGTAGCTAACCAGGGCATGCGCTGCCTGAGAGACATTATGCATCTTTATAGTGAAAACAATCAACTAGAGCTGCAACTGGATGAATTTGAAGTTCGTGTATTGAACCAGGTGCCCGACCTGTCTTATGACATATATATATCAAGCGGTGGACCGGGAAGCCCGCTTGATAGCGAAGGTACCGAGTGGGAATATGCTTACTTTAGTTGTCTGAATCTGTTAGATATATGGTACAATAATTAAGCTAACCTGCAAATAATAGATTTATTTTTTATTTGCCATTCTTACCAGCTGGCATGCAGGCATTTTAAGGTAGGTACCGTTTGTGAGAGAAAATCTACCGCTTTTGGTGTCTTCCCGATGCACATTTTACCTGAAGGCAGCAACGAGCAGATTTTTGAAGGTTTGAAGGATCCGTTCTATTCCGTTGATAGCCGTAATTTCCAGGTAATAGCACCTAACCACAACGTGCTGAATGAAATGGGTGCATCCATTCTTGCACTCGAAAAAGAACGTCCCCATGTTCCATTTGAACGGGCCATCATGGCAATCCGCTTTAATAATTATATGATCGGTACTCAGTTTCATCCGGAAGCTGATCCCATCGGCATGAGCATGTACCTGCAACAGGAACATAAAAAACAAACAGTCATAGAGGAACACGGGGAAGAGAAATGGAAAAGCATGATTGAACACCTTAATGATCCGGATAAAATTCTCTATACTTACTCGCACATCATTCCAAATTTTTTAAATATTGCGTTAGAAGAAGTAGTAGCAGCTTAACATGCTGGAATTATTAGTTTCACATCTTTAACCTGTAGTTATTGTGTACGGTTTTTTAGTATCTTCCGATAACAAACCCGTTCATTAATGATTCCTTCTATACGCAAGGCATTCAACAGCCAGTTTACGGTAGAAAAGTACAATGCCTACCTGGAAGAATTGAACAGCCTACATCCCGGCGCCCTCGAATTCCGGATTGCTGAAACACCTGTTTTTGCTTCCAAAGATTTTACTGCTAAAATGATAGATGCCTGTGAATATATTGTTGACTTTATCATGGAGCCATCATTCAAAGAACTCACCAGCAAAGCCATTCCACCAGGGTTAAACGTACCAGGCGAAAATGACCATTCGCATTTTATTGCATTCGACTTTGGAGTATGCGAAAATGAAGAGGGCCAACTGGAACCACAATTGATTGAAATGCAGGGGTTCCCTACCCTGTTTGCTTTCCAGGCATATCAACCACCTATCGTAAGTAATCATTTCAACATTCCCGAGAATTTTGATTGCTACCTCGGCGGATACAATAAGGAATCTTATCTCATTTTACTTAAAGAAATTCTGCTTGGCGATTATAAACCAGAAAACGTAATTCTGCTTGAGGTTTTCCCACACAAACAAAAGACGAAAATTGATTTCTATTGTACGGAACTTTATTTTGGTATTCAACCAGTTGACCTGATGGACTTAATACAAGAAGGTGAAATATTGTATTACATGCGTAGCGGTGTAAAAACGGAAATTAAAAGAATTTACAACCGTATCATCTTTGATGATCTGCAGCAACAAAGTGCCGAGGTGCAGGAAAAAGGGAAACTACTTCTGGAACCCCTTGATGTGGAATGGGTACCGCATCCCAACTGGTTTAACCGCATTAGTAAGTTTACAATGCCCTTTATTCGACATCCATTTGTTCCTGACACTTACTTTCTGAATGAAATAGAGCAGGTTCCACCTGATCTTGAAAATTATGTTTTAAAGCCGCTGTTTTCTTACGCCGGCCAGGGGGTAGTCATAGACATTAGCCCTGTCGACATTGAAAAAGTAAGGGATCCCGAAAATTGGATATTGCAACGTAAAGTGAAATATGCCGAGATCATCGAAACACCAGATGTTCCGGCAAAAGCCGAAATACGCGTTTTTTATTTTTGGAAGGAAGCAAAGCAGCGGCCAGTGCCCACTAATAACCTGGCACGACTCAGCAAAGGAAAAATGATTGGCGTCAGATATAACAAAGACAAAGAATGGGTAGGTGGCACGCTTTGCTACTTTGAAAAGTAATTGATATCATGCAAGATATTCTTCTGAGGAAAATACAGCCAGGTGATAATAAGTTTTTAGCATCCATTGTGCGTGAAACGCTGGAGGAATTCGGTGCTAACAGACCAGGTACAGTTTTCTTTGATGACAGTACTGACCAACTATACGAATTGTTTCAACAGCAGGGCGCAGTTTATTACGTAGTTGAAAAATACGGCGAGATTTTAGGTGGCGCTGGCATCTTTCCTTCAAGTGGATTGGCGCCCGGGGTTTGCGAGTTATCAAAGATGTATTTGAAGAAAATTGCAAGAGGGTTAGGACTTGGCAAAAAGCTTATAGAAACCTGTCTTGAATTTGCTTCTCAAAATGGCTACTCATCCGTTTACCTTGAAACCATGCCAGAATTGAAAAAAGCAGTTACATTATACCAAAGGTTCGGCTTCAAGTTTCTTAAGGGGCCGATGGGTAATACCGGACATTATGGCTGTGACATCTGGATGCAAAAAAAATTTAAAGCTCCAATTGCTGGAGCTTTAAACTAATAGACATTATAAATTTCCTTTCTTCAGATTATCTACCTGTGCACCGGATAAATAAACCTGGAAACCAATACGTAGATTGAATCCACCTGTTCCATTGCCGCCTTCATAAGAGGTACGGCGGTAACCTGCCAATCCTTCAATAGCAACATTCCTGTTTATAAAGGCAGCTAAACCTCCACCAACAAAGAAACTAGTGCTGTTGTATGTATTGGATGAATTGTTGTCTTTGTCTTTATTCGATACAAAGGTTACTTCACCATGTCCGAAGGGCCTGATGTTCATCGTACCAAAGTAATACCGGGCAAATGGGCCAACTCCAAATCTTGTTGTTTTTTCATCAACTATTTTTGAATAGCTTATTTCAGCAGTAGCGCCTGCAGCAAAGTTGTTCAGGAAAAAATATCCAGCAGATGGATTTAACCCGATAGCAAAATCATCTGAAGCAGTGTTCAGATTTAAATTACCCCCTACCAGCCAACTCCCTTTTTCTGTCTGTGCCGAAGCAGCCAGTCCGAAAGTCATAAGCGCGAATAGACAAAATACATTTCTTTTCATAATTTCAAATTTTAATTGATAATAATAGTTAACGATAAGCGACTTGAATTTTAATTTATATTCAACGTTGAATGACAAGGCCGTTTCTATTGTATAAACGCTGCATGAGAATATGTTAAATACAATTTATTTAATGGGTCTTACTTCGTATATGGGGCTGAACAAATAAAGTTTGCCGGTTTTTATTTCCAGGCACTGGTATCGTTTCCTTAATTGTTTTCCTTTCTTAAAAATCTTGACACCTTCAATTTCAAACATGGCTCCTTCGGGTATTTGTTCAACCATTAGTAGCCCGGATTCTTTATTATTAAACTTCTTTAAGATGCGCATTAGGTTTTCATCTGCGCAACTACTTGCGGGTAGGTTATGCAAAGAGCGTTCCAGCGCCTCCCTAATGGTAGCTGGAAAGATTTCATGTAACAGGAACTGCGTCAGCAACTGGCGGTAAATCGACTTCCATTCTTTTCCGTGAGCCAATACCCCGTTGTTAAATTGAATAAAAGTTACCAGGTGAGCCAGTTCATGTACCAGGGTAATTAGAAAGGCGAATTTGTTAAGATTTCCGTTAACACTGATGCGGTGATTTTTTTCTCCCAGGGCGTGACGGTAATCACCCAATACCGACTTTCTTTCTTTCGTGATGGTAAGATGAACCTTGTATTGGCGGAGATAATCAAAAATGAAGGGTGAGGAACCGGGTGGAAGATAGTCCTCCAAAGAAGAAAGGGGTGCTTCACTTTTAGACATTGCTGTTGTGCTTAATCAGCTTGCTTTGGTTTAACAGGATAGCAATTTCTATAAAAGTATACAGAAGATAAAGAAACATCAGGATGAACAATCCCGGCTTATTTACCTCATTGCCGACAGTGAATATATATACAAAGGCTGCTATCAGGCAAACAAAAAACTTTATAAACATCCCGCTGTACACATTGCGAAGGAACACTTGAGTATTTCCCGCCAGTAATGCTTTCCTATAAAGAAAATAAGATAAGGCTGTAACGCTGAAAAGGATCACGTTACCAGTTATCACCATAGACTGATCGATATTTAATTTCCTTAAAGTGGTAACAAACACAATCGCGAAGCTCGAAATAACAATAAACAACACCAGTATAGGAAGGAAAGACTGAATCACCGCTTTTATTTGTGAGCTCATTATTTACCGTTTGTATCTTTAACCAGTTTATAGATCATTGCAATTATCACCAGCAAAGGTAAAACCCAAACCAATACCGGTGAGGAAATATGCAACCACTTATCCAGTTTAATGCCGAAATAAACAGACAAACCCAAAGCAACAAATAGTTGGGTTGTCAGTCCTGCATATTTCAGCAGGTCGCGGTTGTTGCTATTTTGGGGTGATGTAGACATGGATAAGCGCTCAGCAGTCGGCTGTCAGGTATCGGCCACAACCAATAACTGACCTTGAGTAGTGTTACTGTACAATAAATGTTGATTTCTTTCCCTTAAATTCAAACAAAATAGCAATACCGCAAAATGAGCTGACAGCTGAGGACTTAATCACTGATCTTCTCCGGTATGGGGATTGACAATATCGCCGTATCCAGTTTTACGGTGTTGTCTCCATGCAATACGCTTTTCATATTTTCCATGTACTGGTCCTTGTAGCGCATGGCCTGCTCCAGTGAATCTGTCCTGATCTTAAGTTCCATTAACTGCCTGGTATTACTTACATCACCATATCCCGGTATGTACAACTTCATTGGGGTAAAAACTATCAGCGCAACGGTTAGCCCTGTTAACAAAACGAATATGGTACTTAAAACAACATAAACGCTTAACCTTGACAACCTGAAGGTCACCACTTCCTTATAAGTATCATCATTCATGATTACCAGCCTGTAGCGGTTCCTTAAACGTTTAAGCGTTGAATCGGTATTCAATGTTACCATCTTCGTGATTGTGAACCAAAGGTACGACTAGCCTTTCGACCAATATGATATTTGCTAAAATTAACGATACTTGTATAATATTTTTCTTTAAAATAAGTTAATAAGAGTTTAGCTTGCGGAGATCCTAAAAAACAGATTTGAATAAAATACATTTTATAATAACATTAGCTTTTTTTTGTATTCATTCCGATATAACCGGGCAGCCTAGCCTGAATTTCGACTTAAAAAAACCACCTAAATACGAAAGCAAGCTACTCGGTTCTGAAAAAACAGGCAATAAAAAGTTTACAGTACCCCGCCACTTTTTTCAGAATACGTTTACTCATTATAACTATTATTTTAACGCCAATAACAGGCTGAACGAAATCGTTGCACGCGCTAAGGCGGTTAACCGCGATGACTACACCCAACTGCTGCCTTTCTATAATTACAGTTTGCAGGCAACTTCTACTTTTAGAAACGACCTCGACTCGGTGATTTATAAAGCAACAGCTGGTGTATTAATCCATGATCTTAGAAACGACTGGATTGATAACCTATATCTTATAATAGGAAGGGCGTACTACTTGCGAAACCAGCTAGATTCCGCCTATCTTACTTTCCAGTTTGTCAATTATACCTTTTCTCCCAAAGAAAAGGACGGATACGACAAAGTGATCGGAAGCAATGAAGAGGGCGGTTCGAATGCTTTTTCTATCTCCACCAAGGAGAAATCGAATATTGTTAAGAAGGTGTTCAGTGAACAACCCAGCCGCAATGAGTCTTTGGTATGGCAGGTGAGGACCTACCTGGCTGCAGATGAATTACCCGAAGCGGCTGGCCTGATTGAGACGCTTAAACATGACCCGTTTTTCCCGGCTCGCCTTTGGTCTGAACTGGAAGAATTACAGGCTTTATTTTTCTATAAGCAACAAGCATACGATAGTGCGGCACTGCACTTAGAAAAAGCACTTGGTAACGCTGCAGATAACCAGGAACTGGCACGGTGGGAATACCTGATCGCTCAAATGCATGAAATGACCCGCAACCATGATGCGGCTCAAAAATATTATGACCGATCTATCAGGCATACCCTTGACCCGGTACTTGAAGTATATGCCAGGTTAAACTCAATTCGCCAGGACAGAAATGGGGATGAAAAAGCGGTACAAAACGCGATAGATGCCCTGGTAAAAATGGCACGGAAAGACCGTTATCTTTTGTACAGGGATATCATTTATTATGCAGCTGCTATTATAGATATTGAGCGGAAAAACCCGGAAGGGGCGAAAGTCTTACTGCTGAAAAGCATCAAAAACAGTATGAATAATCCAACGCAAAAGGGAAGGTCATTCAAAACGCTGGGAGATCTGTCTTTCAATCAGAAAAAATATACGGAAGCCAAGAATTTTTATGATAGCGTAGAAGTGCAAACAGTTGCACCTGGTGAGTTCAAGACCTTTATGGAAAGAAAGGATGCACTAGCGGCAATTGTGAGACAGACATCCATACTGGAAAGACAAGACAGTTTACAACGCATTGCCGCGATGCCTGCAGCCGAGCGGGAGGCGCTGATTAAAAAGATGGTTAAGCAGTTACGCAAACAACAGGGGTTAAAGGAAGAAGACCCTGGCGTACTATCAAAAGGTAGTTTTGAATCTGGTAATACCCCGCTACCCGATCTTTTTAGTTCATCTGCAGGAAAAAATGAATGGTATTTCTCCAACGCTTCCCTTAAAGGCAGGGGATTCAGCGAATTTAAATCGAAATGGGGCAATCGGCCCAACACAGATAACTGGAGAAGGCAGGCAGTAGTGACCAGGTCTTTAGAGATGCAGGCGCAGTCAATAAATGGGATTATGAGAGTAGAAGATATGCCCATCCCTGTTGAGGCTAATTACGATGCTTTACTTAATAATCTTCCACTTACTCCTGAAAAACAGAAGGCATCTGCCGATTCTTCAGAACAAGCACTATTTGCACTAGGTAAAGCATATATGAACGGCCTGGAAGATTATGCCTCTGCTATAAATTCTTTCGAGAAGTTATTAAACGATTTCACTGCCACCCTTCATTCGGAAGAAGCATTGTACAACCTGTATTATTGCTACCTTAAAACAGGAAACCCGGCCGGCCAGGCAAATGTGAAAAATATGCTTGCCTTCAAATTTCCGAAAGGAAAACTGTTGGCGCTGCTTAACTCGAAAACCATGGCGCAGTCACCAGATAGCGCCCTACAAACAAAAGCTACCCGTTTATACCAGGACGTATATACACTTTTCATAGAAGGCAAATTTTTAGAAGCGGTACGCCAAAAAAAGCAGGCAGACAGTATTTATGGCAGTAATTACTGGACGCCTCAATTATTATATATTGAAGCCGTTTATTATGTCCGCCAGCGCAAAGACACCATGGCGCAGGAAATTTTAGTGAAAAGCATGCAGTTGTACCCTACCTCGCCTATGTTCTCCAAAACATCTAACCTGATGCGTATACTCTGTAGGCGAAAGGACATAGAAGATTAACTTACAACTCTTGACATCGACAGGCCCATTGATACAACCGTTGTAAAGGCAAATAATGCTTCCAGGCAACAGGCAGACATTCAACCTAAAAAACCAGGCCCTGATACTTTGTCTGCTAGTTCGGTTCCTGGAAAAGACGCTAATGCCGCCGTGGTAAGGAATGCTGATAAGATTGGGGTACCTAAACCAGTGGTGGGAGACAAAGGCATGAAACTAAAACCGGATAACCTCACTGTTTCAAAAATGCTAGATAGCCTCCGTTTGGCTAATAAGGCCGATAGTGTAAGCTTCGCACGAAAAGCGGATAGCTTACTGATGGCGAACAGGGCTGACAGCATGCGGGTTGCGCGGGTTGCCGACAGCCTCCGACTAGCGATGCAAGCCGAAAACTTACGTGCAAAAAGTAGATCAGATAGTTTGCGAATGGCATTAAGATCTGATAGTTTACGATTAGCAAACAAAGCCGACAGCTTGCGAATTGCAAAAAATGCCGAAAGCCTGCGCCTGGCAAATAAGGCAGACAGCCTGCGAATTGCCGGCAAAGCGGATAGCCTGCGAATTGCGGCTAAACCAAGAATTTCAAATGCATTATATAGTGACAATGCGGCGGAAGCGCATTACGTAGTACTTGTATTAGACAAGGTTGACCCGGTTTATGCTACCGAGGCCAGGAATGCTTTTAATCGTTACCACCGGGAATCTTACCGAGGTAGAAATATTGAGGTCACTACTACGCCTTTAAACGATGATACCCGCTTTGTTTTGTTAAGTGGCTTTGAAAACGCATCCGCTGCAATTGATTATGTTTCGAGTACCCGGAAACTTACTGAGACCGAAATTATTCCATGGCTTACCCCCCAGAAATATTCTTTCATTATTATTACCGGATTAAATCTTGATGTGTTAAAAAGCAATAAAGACCTTGAATCATACCGAAAATTCCTGAAGCAGGTTTACCCAACCAAATTCTGAAAAGGATAAGCCTGGATTCACCTGTCCTTTACTACAAATTTCACTCGCTTACTTTCATGTTGGCCTGCCCGGAATATCCCATTTGGGCCTAATACTAACTGCGGTAGAACAGCGTAAGTAGCTGCCTGGGTAAAAATTAGGATTTCTTTGTTACCCATCAACTTACCTTTGATTACTTTCGAGTACAATTTTTGCTTTAGGTAACCAACTATCACGTTTACTTTTTCTCTATGAAAAAATCCGCAAAAAAAACAGGGGCATCCTACAATTCAATATTCTGGAAAATCTTCCTTTTTGGAACCGGCGCATTTATCGTTTTACTTGTCTTGATAAATTTCGGTGTGTTCGGAAAAATGCCGTCGCTGGCACAACTTGAGAATCCTTCAATTGTAGAAGCTTCTGAAGTGGTAGCGCTGGACGGCACCTCTATGGGGAAATATTATAAAGACAGGGGAAACCGGAGCATCGTTGAATACAAGGATATATCGAAACATGTAGTAAACGCTTTAATTGCCAATGAAGACAAGCGTTTTTACAGCCATTCGGGTATTGATTTTAGAAGATTGGTTAAGGCGGTAGTATTCCTGGGTAGCGATGGAGGTGGCAGCACCATTACGCAGCAACTTGCCAAGGCGTTGCTGGAGCAGGGATCTAAAAATTTCTTACTCCGTAGTATAGAAAAATTCAAGGAATGGATCATCGCCGTTAAATTGGAGCGCAATTTTACAAAAGAAGAAATTGTTGCATTGTACCTAAATGCTGTTCCGTTCGGCGAAAATGTTTATGGAATAAGAAATGCTTCCCGCACATTTTTTTCAAAAGAACCTGATCGTCTTAATATCGAGGAAGCTGCAGTACTGGTAGGCATGTTAAAAGGCAATACACTTTATAATCCGCGAAAGAATCCGAAAGCCTCCTTCGAAAGAAGAAATACGGTTATCAATCAGATGGTCAAGAACAATTACTTAAGCGAGGCAGATGGCTCAACGCTCAAGAGTAAAATGATTAAGCTCAATTATAAAAAATTGGATGAAAATTCGGGCCTTGCGCCTTATTTTAGGGAAGTAGTAAGGGAAGATCTGAAAAAATGGTGCCGGGATCACAAAAATCCTTCCACCGGAGAACCGTACGATCTTTACAAAGACGGGTTAAAGATTTACACTACCATCAATCCCAGGATGCAATTGTATGCTGAAGAAGCAGTGGCAAGGCATATGCCGGTTTTGCAAAAGATAATGAATTCACAAAAAAGCATTAAAACAGGCAAGTTCTGGAAAGGAAGGGAGAACAGGCTGGAGGCCATAATGAAGGCCAGTGAACGTTGGAAAAACCTGAAAGAAGATGGGCTTAGTGATGAGGAAATTAAAAAGTCTTTTAGCCGTAAAGTAAACATGAAGGTATTTGCCTGGAATTCGAAAAGAGAAAAGGATACCGTTATGACGCCGTTGGACTCTATCAAATATAGCCGGCAAATGATGCAGACCGCCTTTATGGTAATGGACCCGGTTAGTGGTGAAGTAAAAGCATGGGTTGGTGGCATCGATTTTAAAAACTATAAATTTGATCATGCTAACATAAATACGAAACGCCAGGTTGGTTCTGCCATTAAGCCCTTTTTATACTGCCAGGCAATAGAAGAAATTGGCTTTACACCCGAAACGCAATGTGAACAAACCGCTCAATATTTTGATGGCTTTGGATGGGTGCCAAATGAAAACACAGGAAGAACAGGTTCGCGCAGTATGGCTGCCGGGCTAACCTGGTCTATTAATGAGGTGGCTGCATATCTCATGAAGCAGGTAACTCCTAAGCGATTTGTAGACTTTCTGAAACGCATTAATATACAAACAAAAGTGGATCCCTATCCTTCAATTGCGCTTGGCTCCTGCGATCTTTCACTATATGAAATGCTTTGGGGTTACACCATGTTTCCCAACAGCGGTTACAGTACCAAGCCTGTATATATATCCAGAATAGAAGATAAAAATGGCAACCTGCTGGAAAGTTTTACCACTCAAATGAACCAGGTTATCAGCGAATCTTCGGCCTATACCATGTGTAAAATGATGCAGGGCGTGGTAGATATGGGTACGGCCGCAGGCTTACGGTCGCGGTTAGGCGCTGCTGAGATGGGTGGAAAAACAGGTACCACGAACGAGAATTCAGATGCATGGTTTTTCAGTTATACTCCCCAGTTATTGGCGGGCACATGGGTAGGTTGCGATGACCGTTTTATACAGATAACAAGTGACCAGGGAATGGGTGGGGCTGCAGCAAGGCCTATTTACGAATATTTTCTTCAGAAGGTCTACGCTGACAAAACATTGGGAATTGAAAAAGATGCTAGATTTTTACAGCCGGAAAGCATGAAAAACGAAGCCATGTTTGATTATATGAATTTGATTGATCAGGCACCTCCCCCCGGTGCAGAAGGAACCGACCAGGGCAATGGTGACGCCAATGAATACCTGATGGCACCAGATACCAGCGGAGTTCCCGTAGAATCAAAATTGAATGTGGAAGAAAAAAAGGTATTGACCGAAGCAACTAAGGAAAAGAAAAATGATAAAGGCATTCTAGATAAACCTGCCGCTACTCCAGGAGAAGAACAAACAAAGAAAAAGCCAGGTTTTTTTAAGAAGCTTTTTGGTAGTGGAAAGAACAAAGAACAAAAAAATAATCAATAGAAGATTCACTTTTCATTCGCAAGTCTGAAGTCGTTGTTTCGAAAACCTTGATATAAAACCCTGATGCTATATTAATATTAGCCTTAAATCGACGTTTGCGGTTTAGCTTTCAGCAAGCGACTTTAGACAAATAAGGTTGTTTGCATAGCTAACATTATGGCTATTGAATAAAAGGAAAAATCTGCGCGTACATGACACTAATTATCAAATCCTGCATATAAGTTGACAAGACGATAAGATGTTATGATTTTTACAGCTCGACTAAGTTGCATTAATTTTTCTTTGATCCAATGCTGCCAGCAATCCCTATACTGGCGAAAAAATGATAACTGGTGTTATCAGTGACTTTAACACGGTACTGCGTATTGATGATGAAGAAAGCGTCGTCGAAGAAGTTGATCTGTAAGCCAGCTCCCAGTGGCAGGAATGCACCGTAATACCCCTTGTATTTTGAAAGTCCAATTCCGGCAGACAGGTAAGGTACCAACCAATATCTATCTGAAAACATTTTGGCATTTATGGAAGCGTCTCCTTCCAAAAGCAAAGATTCATTTCCCAACGATCCTCTTTCGTCCACTACGTAGTTAAGAAACGACCCTCCCAATGAAGCTGAGAAATCAAAGTTCTTACTGATACCCTGCATATAGCTGATACCTAAGCCCGGAATCATATCCTTAATTTTACCCAAACTTTTGTTTACCAGTGCTGAACTAAGTGAACTGGAGCGGATAACCGAAGCACTCTTAAAATCATTGAAGAAGAAATGTATTCCTAATGCAGGACTTTTTATATAATCCTTATCCTGATTATCCATATCCTGGCTTAAGGCGGAGACTGATAGGGTAAGTATAGCCAGGAAAGTTAACAAGGGTTTTTTCATAACTGGAAATTTGTGTTAAAATCCTAACAAAAATAACCGCTAAGGCGCAAACCAAGAAATATTCCTCATTTTGTTTTTACGATGGGCGTCGGACTACCGACCACCTCCACTTTTACTCTTACTAACCCGGACCTTGAAAACCCGATTTTTCTCGCTGCTGTTCTTGATAGGTCTATTAGCCGCTTACTCTTGTAATGCAGGCGATCAATCACCTTAACAACCACCGTTTTATTATTTTTCAGGTTAGTTACCCGCACCCATGTTCCTAATGGCAACGTGTTGTGCGCACCCGTTAGTTTTTTTTGACTAAACACCTCTCCATTAGCTGTTTTTCGGCCATTGAATTTATTGTGATAAAAACTTGCCATACCATATTGAACCCCTGTTTTTCTTTTTTTGGTGCTTTTATTTATGGACGGCTTTGTCTGTATATCTCCTGAGAAAGATAGCAGGCAAAATGAAAAAATAAGCATGCAAATCGCTGTTCTCATGAAGTTGTTTTAACAAATGCATTTAGCTGATCGTCTTCCTGGTAAAGTACTTTTCCTTTATTAACCGGTTGTAACCATAGATATCGTTATAAAACAGCAGCTTTCCCTTTTTACCTTCCACAATAAAATACCGGATGAACAAAGGCATCCTGGGAAAACCCGTCACTGTATGCTTTTCCTGCCTGCCTATCCAGGCTTTTAAACTGTCTGGGGGAAACCTAATTGTATCAGAACTCGTTAGGTAACGGGACAAATCTTCCCATTTCTGCACCCGTACGCAACCATGACTCAACGCCCTGGAAGCTTTACTAAAAAGCCATCGGGCATTGGTATCGTGAAGGTAGACACTGTATTTGTTAACAAAGTTGAATTTTATAATACCGAGTGAATTATCGTCGCCTTCTTTCTGCCTCAAGAGATACGGGAAACTTTTCTTATTTAATTGCGACCAGTCTATGGAATACGGATCAACTACATTTTCATCCCTGTCTACTACCATTAGGTTTTGCTGCTCCAGGTAGTCAACGTTCTTTTGGATCTTTGGAAGCATCTCCCGGAAAATGATACTATACGGAACGGTCCATTGAGGATAAGTAATGAAATTTGAAATCCTGCTATTTAAGAGGGGGGTTTTAGTCTTTGGTGATCCAATAATTACCCTTGATTGAAATACCAATGTGTCCGCATTATATACATACAATGAGTAGGCGGGCAGGTTAACCATCACGAATGTCTCCGGCACAAAATCGGCCATCAGTTTATACTGGTCGAGGGTGACAGCTATGCTTTTAAATTGCTCCCAGTCGGTATTGTTGAGGCCCCGCACAATAGATTCTGATATTTTACCTGTCGGCTTCAGATCAAGCGACAATTGATAATTGGCGATACTGACTGCCAGTGACGTGCTATCAGCCTCTGGGGAGATTGCCGCAAATCCATCTTCAGACAAGCGTTGCTGCAATGTTTTAACAAATGCAAGTGTGTCTTTATACGGGTAATTCAGGTACGTATATTTCTTGAAAACTGCATTTTGGAGAAATGGGCGAATACCGTTTTTAACGTCAATGTACCCCGGATACTTGGGTTCCAGGACCTGTAAAGAGCCAATAATATTTTTGTTTGTAATTGCACCATTGAAATTTTCAATGAAATAATTGTCGTTAAAAAGGGAATCTTTGCGAAGTGTGATGCTATCTTTTGGCAACCTGCCTAACTTCAAATGCCTGGCAATAGCGAAATAGGCTTCAGTAAACAATACATCACCCCTCGTCCACAGTGCGGCATCCCGTCTTGCCAGGGAATCAACCTCCAACCTACTCCTAATTGATGTTAAAGAACTGAAATGGTAATCCGAAGGAAACAAGCCGTACTCCTTTGCACGACTAATCATTTCATATAGAGAATCGGCCAGGGGTTGCCATGTGTCTTCATGGCTCCAAATAGTTTTGAAATTGTTGTTTGAATAGGCAGCTTGCAAAAGTGAGAGTGAGGTGAGCTTAACAGAATCGTTTATTTTATCTTTATTCTGGGCCGCATAATCCAGCAATTTCTTCAGGTTTTCAGCAGTTCGCTCCTCTAATTGCTGGGTAGTTTCAACGATGTCCTTTTCACGGGGCTTGTTAGAATTTTTACAGGCAAAAACAAATATTAAAAACAGGATATATAACAATTGCCTGTAAGGCATAATAACCCAGCTCCTCTTAAAGTCAATTGACATTATACGTTATTAATTTTGAAGTTAGGTTATCAATACTCAATTCATTATTTTCAACTCACTAGTTTTGTGACAACCTTATTATTTTATGCAACAAAAGATGTAATTCAATATCCACAGGTTGCATTACCCTTGTTTAAGCGAGTGGCGGGTTGAGGTAATGACCGTGTAACTACCCTAAATCCCATTGAACTTTTCCACTTTTTCATTTAAGGTAATATTACGGTCGCTTTTAAACTGGATCTGGATAGATGATATCCATTCAGCACAGCCTTTTTGGTACAGGTATTCGTTTACCTGGTTAATCACTTCCATAACCTGGTTATAATTTCCTTCAATAACGGTTGCGAAGGGCCCAACGATATACTTAATTCCAGATTTTTGTAGGATACCAATTGCTTCATCTACCCATTCATAAGGGTGTTTGTCTGTAACGATAGGGATTATTTGGATGGAAGCGTTAATGATAAAGTTATGCATGTAAGTAGGAACTGTTGTTAGTGTAATATGAAGGTGTTTACTGGTAGGTGCCATTTATACCAATCGCGGGATACGTTGTTCCAGCAGCATCAGGTCGGCAAAAACGATTGCGGTAACTGCCTCCAGTACTACAGGCACCCTTAATGCTATACAAAGATCATGGCGCCCTTTTACAGAAAACGGTTCAATTTCTCCGGATTCTATATTAAGTGTCTGTTGCAGTTTTGGTGTTGACGAAGTAGGTTTGATGGCTATGCGGAATACTACTTCGTTACCGTTCGTTATTCCACCGACTATGCCACCAGCATGATTGGTGGTTGTTTTGCCCGAAGTGTTTTCTATGGCGTCATTGTGTTCAATGCCGTACATTCTTGCAGCCGCAAATCCTGTCCCGAATTCTATACCCCTGACTGCCGGTATACTGAAAACTGCATGGCTCAACACGGATTCCATTGAATCAAAAAACGGCTCACCCAAGCCGACCGGCAGTCCGGCAACCCTGCACTCCACCAAGCCTCCCCCGCTGTCTTTTGCGTCGATGGCCTTTTGAAGGCCTTTTTCAATAATTGTTTCTCCGGCAACTTCGAGTAGCTGGGAGGCGATGCTTATTGACGATAATGTACCTTCATTAGAAGGCGAAGAAAACGAAGGATTAGCCAACAATTTTTTCGCTATCACGCCGGCAGCAACGAGTGCCACAGTAAGACGTCCTGAGAAATGGCCACCCCCGCGAAAATCTTCAAATCCACCGAATTTTTTGCCAGCCACAAAATCGGCATGTCCGGGACGGGGAACCGCCCTTTGTTTCTCGTAATCAGTAGAACGCGTATTGTTATTGGCAAATAAAATAGTAATAGGCGCCCCGGTGGTCATATTGTTGAATATTCCACTCTTGAAAACAGGAAGGT
>JBBJOD010000018.1:0-19983 GCA_037721715.1 Chitinophagaceae bacterium
TAGGTACACCCCCAGCGTTGCTGACTACTACAACACCCGTTCAGCGATATGACTACCAGGACTATATTTTTCATACCGGCTTTGGAACCGACAACAATGTTTCTGTTAGTGGTGGAACAGAAAAGACAAAGTATTATGTTTCCGGTTCCTATTATTACAACCAGGGCATTGTAAAAAATACTGATTTCCGTCGATATAGTTTTCGCAGTAACATCGATCAAACGATCAACAGCAAACTCAGTTTTACTCTTGGCCTGAATTATATTAATAGCGGGACTAACCAGAAGCCCGATGGCAACTCCTTTTTCTCGCCACTGAATTCTATAAACATCCTTGCAAATTTTCATGATATTTATACAAGGGATGCGCTGGGTAATATAAAAGCGGTTGGCGAAAGGCAGCGGGTGAACCCGGTTTCAGTGATTGAAGATATCAAGCAAAGGGAAGAAACCAATCGTATCCTGGCAAACGCCGGGTTAAAATTTAAACCAACAAAAAATTTATCTTTCGACTATACGCTGGGGATAGACAACTACTCCCAAAACGGTAAAACATATATTCCGCCATTCACCTACCCTGTCAACACAGGTTTCTATGGCGGTGGTATCTCACTCGATCCAACTCAGAACGGATATACAAGCACGGCCAACAGTACTTACTTCCAGATCAACCATGAAATCAATGGTACCTACCAGGCAAATATTACGTCAAAACTATCATCTACTACTCAGATCGGGTATTCGTTACAGTATGAAAAAAGCAGCTACATGCTCTTGCAGGGCAGGGGGTTGGCGCCTTTCATACAAACAGTAGCTGGTGCCAGTACCAAGCTGGATCCCGCAGACGCAAGAGGCGAACTGTCTATATCCGGCGGGTATATTCAGCAAAATTTTAAATTTAATAACCAGGTATTTGTTACAGGAGCTTTACGAGCAGACGGATCTTCCGTTTTTGGGAAGAATCAACGTAACCAGCTTTACAGCAAGGCAAGCGCCAGTTATGTTATATCAGGTGCCGAATATTGGAAAGGCCTTGGTGTTTCCAGTTGGTGGAACTTGTTTAAACTTAGAATTGCCTATGGGGAATCCGGAAACCTGACCGGAATCGGTCCGTATGATCGTTTCAATGGTTACTCAAGCCTGGGTTTCCTTGGAAAAACATCTTTCTTCTCTAGTTCCACGCTTGCAAATACCAATGTAAAACCAGAACGACAGCAGGAATTGGAATTTGGTGCCGACCTGGCTTTTGCAAACAACCGGATTGGTGTTCAATTCAATTACTATAAAAAAAGGGTGAACGACCTGTTGATTAATCGTGTCATAGCTCCAACAACCGGCTTCTCAAGCCTGCTGGACAATTTTGGTTCTTTGGAAAACAAGGGCTTTGAAATAGTTTCAAACCTTGTTCCGGTACTTGGCAAAGATATTCGTTGGGACATAACCGGTATCTACAACCACAATCGAAACAAGGCACTTAAGATCGGCCAGGCATTAACGTTAATCAGCACCAATGCGGGAGCCCCGGTGGCCATTCTTGAAAGACAGCCGATCGGTGTATTTTACGGAACTTTTTTCGCAATAGACAATAGTGGTAACCAGGTTAAGAACGCTGCAGGAATTCCATTGCAGGAGCTGGGTATTCAAACTAGCCCGCTTGTTTATACCTCGCAACGCAATGCCGCCGGATTGCCATCCGGCTCGGTGCTTAGAAAAATTGTGGGAGACCCCAATCCAGACTTTACGGCAAGTCTTGTAAATGAGCTGAGTTATAAAAAGATAAATTTTAGGATGCAGCTAGACGCGGTTCAGGGTGTGGATGTATGGAATGCTGACTGGCGAACAAGACAAGGTGTGGGTAATGGAAAAGTCGCCGAGCAGGAAGACAGGGGAGAAGTGCCTCGCGGGTTTGTGGCAGGCAACTACAATATTGAAGAATGGAGAATTGATGACGGCTCTTTTGTGAAACTACGTGAATTATCACTTGGTTACAGTTTTGGAAAGGTTCGTAATATTTTCAGTTCCCTTACTGCTTCTTTAAGCGGGCGGAACCTGATTTCGTGGGACAATTACAAGGGATACGATCCTGAGGTGAACGCCGGCGGTCAGAGCACAATTTTACGGGGTATCGACTTTGGCGCTATTCCCGTTCCCCGAACATTCAGTTTTGGTATCCAGGCAAAATTTTAATATAAATAATTTAATATGCAACCCTTAAATCATAGGCTATTTAAAATTACACTGTTTGTTGCCATACTGGCAGGAACATCGTGTAAGAAAAATTTTAACGATCCTTCAAAAGCTCCTGAAGACCAGCTCTACACCAGATCTGCAGGCATCACTGGTGTAAGTGTGGGTTTGCAACGGATCTATTCCCTGGGTCGAGCCAGTTCACTATATAACATTGTTGGTATAAACGGCTTGGTAACCCGGGAAGTTTTTTTGTTAAACCAGGGTAATTTGCCCGAAGCACAATTAAGTTTCGGAGGTGCCGCGGTAGATGGAACAAATACCATGATTGCCGGTTTGTGGACCAGCAGCAATAAGATAATTTATGATGCCAATAAAGTGATTCAGGCCAGTTATGGCCTAGCTGATAAGGGATATGCCAGTGGTTTGATAGGGCATGCAACCATTTTTAAAGCCCTCTCTTTAGGAGCGTTATCTATGTTCTGGGAGAATGTTCCCGAAGGCTATGGTATTAATGTAGGCTTTATTTCAAGTACTGAGGGCTTTACAAAGGCGATCGGTTCCATCGACAGTGCATTGGGCAATATTGCGGCAAACCCTGTCAGCGGTGCCATTAGTTCCAATCTTCCTGCCGGGATAGATATTGTTAATACACTGCAGGCTTTAAAGGCACGTTACTCTTTATTCATCAACAATTATAGCCAGGCTTTGTCTGCAGCCAACGCGGTAGACCTCACAAAAAGGTCGACGCTTAATTTTGAAGCGGCAAACCCTAATCCCATATACGACGTCGCAGGTTCTAATTTCAATGTGTTTCAGCCAAGAGATTCCTCGATGGGCCTGCCAGTAGGCCTGCAGCCCGACCTTACTGATAAGCGTGTTCCGTTTTATATGGCTCTGAGTGGCTCAACCGCTTCTCGTTTCCTGATGAAGGGATTCAGCGCCGGCAGTACTACTGCTGTCCCCATCTATTTACCAGGGGAGATAATTTTGATAAAAGCAGAATCTTATGCGCGCCAGGCAACACCCGATCTTAACAATGCATTGATTGAACTCAATAAAGTTGTTACAAAAAAGCCGGCAGCTGATCCCTTTGGCGTTGGTGCTGATCTGTTACCCTATACCCCTCCACTTTCACAGGCGCAGTTGCTGAACGAGATATACCGCAACCGCTCTATTGAATTATTTATGTCTGGCCTAAAGCTGCAGGATATGAGGCGTTTTGCGCGGCCTATTGCTGAAAGAACACGCAACCTGATGCCCTATCCTTTCCGGGAAAGAGATAATAATGCCAACACGCCCGCTGACCCGACATTCTAATTCCGCCGGGCTATCTTTTAACCTGTCAGGTCTTAAGACCTGACAGGTTTTCTGCGCGCGGCAGGCCCGGTTCAACCGTCAATAAAATGTATGATTTCACTGTACACTTTTTGTATTTCAGCAGCGCTGATGCAATAAGGTGGCATGATGTAAACAGTATTGCCTAACGGTCTTATGAAGATGCCTTTTTGCAGCATATGGGCAGTTACAGACCGGCTAATATCGTTCAGGTAATGATCGTCACCGGCATTGTATTCAAATGCCAGTATTGTTCCACAACACCTGGCATTTTTTACTGCCGGATGATGTTGCAGCTGCTTTGCGAATTTAAAATGACTGGCAGAAATTTTTTCAATACTCTCTGTACATGCTTTACTTTGTAACAGTTCCAGGCTCGCAAGTGCAGCGGTACACGCAATCGGGTTTGCTGTAAAAGAATGGCCGTGAAAAAATGTCTTTAATTTGTCTTCACTTCTAAATGCGGCAACTATCTTATTTGTGCAAGCCGTAACGCCAAGGGCCATGGTGCCACCTGTTAATCCTTTAGACAGGCAGATGATATCAGGTTTGATCTCCATCTGCTCACTCGCAAAAAGCACACCGGTTCGGCCAAACCCGGTCATTACTTCATCCGCTATACAGATGATCTCATGTTGTTGGCAGGTGTGTAGGAGTTCGTTCAGCAATGTAGGTTCATGCATTTTCATTCCACCGGCTCCCTGTACAAGTGGTTCATAAATGAAGGCAGCTATCTCATCGCCACAACCTGAAATCCGGGACTTCAAAACTTCTAAATTTTCTGTTTCCGGGGTGTCAATAAATACCACATCAAATAATTTTTCGCGAAACGCCAGTGTAAAAACACTTCTCTCACTTACACTCATGGCACCGAAAGTATCTCCATGGTAAGAATTGCGAAAAGCGAGGATCTTATTTCTTTTGGTACTGTTTTCACCACCTGCGTTGTTCCACCAAAATTGTAAAGCCATCTTAACGGCAACTTCTGTTGCGGTAGAGCCATTATCAGAATAAAATATTTTTGAAAATGACCCTGGCAATACATTTATTAGCCGCTCTGCCAGTTCTATGGCAGGCGGATGGGTAAAGCCGGCAAATATAACCTGTTCAAGTTGCAGTGCCTGCCGGTAGATTCTTTCCGCTATATATGGATGAGCGTGGCCGTGCAATGTTACCCACCAACTGCTGATAGCATCAATATATCGTTTCTCTTTCTCGTCGATAAGGTATAGTCCTTCACCCTTAACAATTAATATAGGGTCGGGAGCTGCCAGCAAGGATGTATATGGATGCCAGATGAAGTGCTTATCCTTTTCTTTTAATGTTTGCATAATGCGGGCCTGAGGAGTATACGTAATGTCAATCAAATTTCGGGTATGCCAACCAACAAGATAATTGCATGATGTTTTTAATTGCTGTTTACTTACCCGGTTGTCACAATGAACATTTAAAAAATTGAAGTTAATTCGAAAGATTCAAACGGCTTAGCATCAAAAGATAATTCAGCGAAACTTGTTTATGACAACTGTTACTATAAACTCTTCAACTCGCTGCCAGCATTTAAAATTCTGAAGCGCTTTCCTGGCTCTACAGGATGGGAAAAAAATAACGCTGACGAAATTTTTTTCGTTCAGTGTACACCTGTTAGGCGGACAATCCTGTATAGATGCAACCAGCAATTCTTTCAGTTATTCTTTGAGTAAAACGGTTGGATACTCTTTTAATTGAATGCCTTGCGAATTCAAAGACAGTACCGGTGTACTTATTACGATGCGCGAAATAGTACTTAAATACGCAGCCTGTGAGGATTATTTAGTCTTGCCAAGTTGATAGATACCAATTACATGCAACGCTAATGCGTGATTGGTTGTCAAATCACTGTAATACCTCCAATGACAGATTCTCAGAAGCTAGTAAACGAGTGTTTGAAAGGAAAGCGTGAAGCGCAATGCCAACTGTATAACCAGTTTGCCAGCACCATGCTTGCCGTTTGTTACCGTTACACTAAGTCGATGGATGATGCAGAAGATGTTCTCCAGGAGGGGTTCGTAAAAGTCTTTACTCATTTAAGCCAGTACAATGCCGTCGGCGAGTTAGGTGCATGGATTCGCCGCATCATGGTTAATACTGCAATCAATTATCTAAAAAAGAACAGCCGTTACCAGTCAGAGCTTTCATTTTCAGACCTGCCATTGCATCCTGTCTACTTTGATAACCCGGAATTGCACATGGAGGCAAAAGAGCTGGCAGACCTAATCAGGCAATTGCCGCCTGGCTTTCAGACCATTTTCAATCTTTATGCTGTTGAAGGGTATACGCATGTTGAGATCGGACAGATGCTCGGAATTAATGAAGGTACATCCAGGTCGCAGTATTCGCGAGCCCGTGCGCTGCTGATTAGCTGGTTAAAAATAAACGAAATGGCTAGTAAAAAAGAATCTTATGGAAGACAATGATTTTGAAAACCAGGTTCATCTGAAGATGTCGTCAATGCAGTTGTCGCCATCAGCATCAGTATGGAAAAAAGTGGATGAGCGCCTCCATCCTGAAAAAAATCGCAGGCGCTATATCATCTGGTCAATGTTTTTGCTGGCTGGCCTTACAGTGTGTGCTTACCTGTTTAAAAATTTATTTACACCAACAAACGAAAGATCCATTTCTCTGGTTACTAAAAACAGCAAACTATTACCTGCAGATAGTGCGAAATCAGCCCGCAACAATAAAAACGGACTTAATAAACAACCAACAATTACCCCCGCGCCAAAAGCTAGCAGGGATGCCGATGCGACCAGCACCATGAACATGACTTCGTTGGATAAAAAAGAAGTAGGTTTCACAGACAGACAAAGCTTAAACAGGAAACGTAATAAATCACGCAATCCACTAAATACCAGTGATGTGACACTGGCTCCTGGAAATTCCTCGAAGAAGCCCAGCAGTAAAAAGTATTCAATTGGAATGGCATACGCTGACAAAAGCCATTTGAAAAAGAGAAGCAGGGAAACGGGCGAAGTTGGAACCCGGCAAAATGAAAACATAAAGGAAAATGCAAACGGTATTGTAATGGCACCGACTGAAGCGATCGATTCTCAAAACCAATTAAAACAAACTGTTTTCCGAAATCCCGAGCCAGGCCTGGTAAACGCGTCTATAATTGACGGCAAGTCGATCAACACTTCAATGATATTAATTACCACAATGCCACAAACCGCCTTATCTACAATCAAATTGAGGCAACTTCATCATATGAGCTGGGGTATCCTTTTTCTTGGCGGAAGATCCCCAGTGAGCAACGGTAGCATCCTATCACTTGCACAAAGTTCACAGCCCTCTAATAACTTCAATAGTGCCAGTTCGCCAGGAACCACTTTTGCCCCGGTTCCTTCCGCACTAAAAGCAGGTTCGTCGTTCGGAATTGGACTTTTTATTAGAAGGCCTCTTTCCCTGCGTTTCTCCGTCTCTGCCGGACTTAATTACGCTTTGTATTCGCTTTCTAATAAGCTTGGACAAAAGATTGATAGTGCAATAATATTGACACCTCCATCCTCCGCAGACCGAATGGCCGTTCAACAATACTTTCGGACCGGTCTTATACAAACTTACGTAAGCAGGTACCACTTCATTGAGCTGCCTATTTTACTGCATGCAAAACTAAATGCAGATGAACGTATGCCTGTTTCACTTGACCTCGGTTTCACCGTTTCTCGTTTAATATTAAACAACGCGGTGCATTATGATGCCAGTTCCGGCATCTACTACAAAAACAACAGCCTGTTAAATAAAACCCAGGTAAACCTGGTAACGGGATTGCCTATTCGAATTTATTCTACCCGGCAATTCTCCTTCGATGTGGGCCCGCATGCAAAATATGGTATCACCAACCTGGTATCAAAACAGCAATCAGCACCGATGCATCTTTTTTTCGTTGGTATAAAGGGGGGAATATTATTTAAAAAGAATTGAGAATTTATGCAACGGTATTTTTTTATTAATTGTCAAACTCTAAAACTAAAAATATGAAAATATTTACACCTGTATTGGTAACCTGCATGGCGCTTTTTATGGCAGTTGTCATTCTTCCCGGTTGTTTAAAAGATAAACGCGTTCATACTTATACAATTTACACACCGGTATACAAGACAAATGCAGAAGTTAGGGCTAATATAAAAAGCAATTCACCGCAAGATATCAAAAGCCCAGGCAAGCTTTTCATAAAGGGTCAATATATCTATCTTAATGAGGTTGACAGGGGCATTCATATCATCGATAATACCAATCCAGCCATGCCGAGGAATATCGCTTTTATTGACATCCCGGGTAATATGGACATGGCTGTAAAAGGTGACATGCTTTATGCGGATCTATATACAGACCTGGTTGCCATAGATATTTCTGATCCACTCCATATTGAGACCAGGAAAATAATCGACAATGCATTTCCGGAAAGGCGATACACAAACGGATTTGTGGCAGGCAGAAATAAAATTATCGTAAACTGGACGAAAAGGGATACTACGGTTGTTGAAGATCTTAAGGATGGATTCAGTAACAGGGGCTGCACCAACTGCTTGATAATGTTCGATAATGCTGCAGCATCCTTCTCTGCTGCAAAATCGCCTTTTGGAATAGGCGGCTCCATGGCAAGGTTCTCAATTGTAGGTTCGAGCCTTTACACAGTAGGCAGTTCAGACCTGAATGTATATACAATCACTTCACCTGAAAATCCTGTTTTTGCAAATAAAGTGAATATGGGCTGGGGCATTGAAACAATTTATCCGTTTAAAAGCAGGCTATTTATTGGTTCTAGCACAGGAATGTTTATTTATGATATCACCAATCCTTTGAATCCGGCAAAACTAGGCCAGTTTAGCCATTTGACAGCTTGCGACCCGGTAATAGCAGACGATGATTTCGCATTTGTCACTTTAAGTAGTGGTGTAAGATGTTCTAATGCTTCCAACCAGATGGAAGTGCTGGACATTTCCAATCTCAATGTACCCTTTCTCGTGAAAACATATCCCATGACCAATCCTCATGGCCTCTCCAAAGATGGCAGTACTCTTTTTGTTTGTGACGGAAAAGACGGCCTCAAAATTTTTGATGCCAGCAACGTTAAAGATATAAAACTAAAAACTCAGATGAAAGGGTACGATTCGTATGATGTAATAGCTTCAAACAAACTAGCCGTTGTAGTTTCCAAAGATGGTCTACGGCAGTATGATTATTCAAACCTCAACAATATAAAGTTACTGAGCACCATCGGCTGGGCTCAGTGATGGATATCATGAAGAGTAGAAGCATTTATACGGTACAAACCCGTCTACGATACCATGATGATGCAGTGCAAACTACCTGGCTAATAAAGTGCTTGTAATTTTTGATAAATAATTATTTATGAATCATGGCCGATAAAAGAATTGTTTTGGTTTTTGCAATGGTGTTAATCGCTTTGACTTCAAAGAGCCAGGCGAATCCAGGAAAAGAAAAACTTGTTCTACGGTCAATATCAAACATTGCAATGCTGAATGGCAGTAAAGAAACTTCCATAGCGCTGCAAACCATTTTGGGCGCATCATTAAAAGGAGTGTTTGCCGGTGTAGGTGCGGGCATAGACTATTACCGTTTTCGATCTGTGCCCGTTTTTTTTGATTTGCGGTACGAATATGGTAAAGGACCACTCAATTTTTTTGCATATGGTCAACTAGGATACAATTTCGACTGGCTGACAGACCAAAATATCGCCGAATACTTTATTTCTTCCGCTTCCAATTACAAAGGCGGACTGTATTACGATGCAGGACTCGGCTATAAAATACCCTTTAAAAATAAGGATGCGCTTTTACTAAGCGCAGGGTTTTCTTTTAAGAAGGTTTCTAATCAATTCCGAGCGCCGTTCTGCCCTTTTGCCGGGCCTTGCCAGGTTGAAATGGAGAGGTACGTTTATTTAATGCAAAGATTTGTACTAAAGGCTGGTTGGAGCTTATGAGAGCTTAACAAGACCAAAGCAGTATGCATAACCTTGCAGTTGTTGTGGGTAAAGATGGATTGCGCCAATACGACTATATTTTCAGAAATTGCAGGTTTCTTTTAATTCCCGGGTATTTGCTTCGTTTCAAGGGTGAATCTTTAAATACTTTTTTAAAGGCTTCTTCTGAAAATTCTTCCCAATCACCGGTAGAAAAATGAAGTATTTCAGGGATAGGAATAAAACCTGTTTCACGGGTAGGTTTGCTAAATCGATTCCATGGGCAAACGTCCTGGCAGGTATCGCAACCGAACATCCAGTTATCGAATTTGCCTTTCATGGCATTCGGTATAAGCGCCTCTTTAAGTTCTATGGTAAAATAAGAAATACATTTGCTGCCATCTACTATTCGTTCCTCCAGTATTGCGCCAGTAGGGCAGGCGTCAATGCATCTCCTGCAACTTCCACAGTAATCTTTTACGAAGGGATCGTCATATTCAAATTCAACATCAACAATAAGTGTAGCAATAAAAAAAAAGGAACCATTTTGACGGGTGATTAAGTTACCGTTTTTACCCATCCATCCCAGGCCGCTTTTCTGTGCCCATGTTCTTTCCAGTACGGGGGCACTGTCAACAAAACCTCTTCCGTCTACGTCACCAATCTCCTGCTTCATGTGTTCAATGAGCAAGCGAAGTTTGGCCTTGATAACGTGGTGGTAATCGTTTCCATATGCATATTTGGATACCTTAGGAGCTCCATCGATTTGTTGTTCTGAGGGAAAATAGTTTAGAAGTAGCGTTATTACGGATTTGGCTCCGGGTACCAGTTTAGATGGATCTATCCGTAGTTCGAAATGATTCTCCATGTACTGCATCGTACCATTCATGCCTTTATTCAGCCATTGCTCCAGCCGTCTGGCATCATCAGGAAGTTGCTGCGCCCTGGCAATGCCACAGAAATCAAAGCCCAATGTTTGCGCTGCGTTTTTGAGAAATATGGTATGCTTTTCTTTGTTCAACTCTGTATCGCATATGTGAGCCAATAACCACGATTTAAAATAACTTCCTCTTTATTCCACGGGTTCAACTGAAATCTTAACGCTATGCCGGAACTGCCATGCAACACTTGATTCAACAAAAAAGCGGTCTCAAAACCATTTGAGACCACCTCATTAAATTATCGTAAATTCTTATTTAACCAACGCTGTTCTTGGCTTTTCTACTACCCTGGAAGGTGTCTCGGAAGAATCACCCAGTGATTTTCTTTTGCCAAAATCAACGAGAATGGGTGCTGCTACGAAGATGGAAGAATAAGTTCCCGTGATTACACCAATCAACATAGCAAAGGCAAATCCCTTCGTAACCTCACCGCCAACGAGGAAGAGGATGAGCAGTGTCAAAAACACGGTGACCGAAGTCATGATCGTTCTACTTAAAGTGTCATTGACTGCTTTATTGATTATTTCACCCTTCGTTGCACCTTTCATGGAATGGCTGTACTCGCGAACACGGTCAAACACAATTACTGTATCGTTCATTGAAAAACCTATTACCGTAAGGATGGCAGCAATAAAGTGCTGGTCAATTTCCAATGGAAAGCTGACAATGCCTCCTAAGAATGAAAACACCGCTAAGGTTACCAATACATCGTGTAATAGCGCTACAATGGTTCCCAATGAATATCTCCAGTCACGAAACCTGATAAAGATGTATAACGATATAATCAACATAGACCAAAAAGTGGCCCATTTAGCCCCTGTTTTCAGGTCATCAGAAATGGTAGCATCAACTTTCTTAGATTGCTGGAGATGATTCGTTACAAAATCAGCCTGTGAAATGCCTGGAGTTAAAAATTGTTTGAGGCCTTCATAGAGCATTGCCTGAACTTTAGAATCTGCCTCCGCCCCTGGTTGGTTTACCAGGTAATCGGTGGTAATATCAAGATGCCTGTTGTCTCCAAAAGTTTTGATAACAGGTGAACTTCCATATACCTGGCTCAATGCGTTCCTGACAGCATCTTCCTTGACTGGCTTGTCAAACGCCACTACGTAGCTCCGTCCACCAGCGAACTCTACCCCTTCTTTGAAGCCATGAATTAAGGCCCCTATACCTAATATTAAAACCACTACAGAAATAGCATATGCTACTTTCCTGTATTCAATAAATTTAAAATTTGAATGCTTGAATATTCTTTTTGATATCGGTGTGAAGTAATTAAAGTGGCGATTTTTATTAGTCCAGAAATCGGTTATCAAACGCGATACCACGATGCCGCAAAGCAGCGACAACAGAATACCAATTATTTGAGTGGTTGCGAATCCAAGAACGGGTCCTAAACCAAAGTAAAAAAGTATACATGCCGTTAACAAAGTAGAAACGTGTGCATCCAATACGGGCGCTAGTGAACGTCTGTAACCATCTTTGATAGACTGCTGATAAGACTTGCCACGTGTTAGCTCTTCTTTGATACGCTCGAAAATAATTACGTTTGTATCAACAGCCATACCGATGGTTAATACCAGCCCGGCGATACCTGCCGCTGTCAATGTTGCATTGAAAGCCGTCAGAACACCTACGGTAAATAAAAGATTTAAAATCAATGCAATATTTGCTACCCAACCCCCGGTATTGTAATAAATCAGCATGAGCGCAAAAATCACTATAAAAGAAATAAGGAAAGCCATCGACCCGCCCTTTATGGATTCTTCACCCAATGTTGGTCCAACAAACTGTTCCTGTACAATCTTTGCTGGTGCCACCAGTTTTCCTGATTTAAGAATATTCGAAAGATCCTGGCCTTCCTGAACGGTAAAGCCTCCGGATATTTGCGAACTTCCACCTTCAATTCTATCATTAACATTAGGAGCAGAATAAACAATATCATCTAATACGATTGCAATGGCTCTCCCAACATTATCGCCCGTCATTTTTGCCCAGGTTTTTTCACCTTGCTTATCCATCGTCATGTTAACAGTCACCTGGTTGGTGATCGGGTTAAAATCCTGGTTAGCGTCTCGTATAGATGTTCCTTCCAGTTTGGCTTTATCCGACCCGGGTACTGTTTTTATTCCATACAGAGGGAGGAAATTCTGCGTTTTACCGTCCTTATCCCTTTCAGCCATACCATACATAAATTTCAAATCTGCCGGTATATTATTAGCGACAGCCGGGTTCTCCAGGTAACTGTTCACCAGACCAGTATCCTGTATCCGTACGTACCCTAACATCGGTGAATACTCCGGAGTGCCGTTTTTATCATTGTCCCTTGGCGGAAGAAATGAGACGACACTTAAGAGAGGATGATCGTTTTTCGCTGCTGCAGGAGTTGTAGTAGCTGTTTGTTTTTTAGCGGTATCACCTTTCAAAATATCCGAGAGAGATTTGTTTGTGGTGTCCCTTGCCGCCACTATTGCTGTAGAATCTGATCTGACAGTGGTATCAGCACTGGTAGATCCTCCCATCACGGTAGCAAGTGCCTTATCGGCAGCTTCCAGCGATTTATCAAGTTCTGAAATGTTATATACTTCAAAAAACTGCAGATTAGCAGTAGACTGCAAAAATTTACGAACCCTGTCCGGATCTTCAGCACCTGCAAGTTCAACCGTAATCAGGCCTTTGCTTTCGTCGAGGTTGATGTTTGGCTGGGCAACGCCAAACTTGTCGATGCGTTTGGTAAGAACATTGAAGGTTTGCTTCATTGCCGCGTTTGCTTCTTCCCTGATATATGATATGACCGCATTATCAGATGCATCAATTTTTAGTTTGTTTCTCGTGCTATTTGCGAAGAGCGGTGCCATATTTACACCTGGGTTTGCTTGTTTGAAAGACTGGGAAAACAGCGTGATATAATCTGCATCACTGTTAAGTTTCCGCCTGCTGGCTTCATCCAATGCCTTTTTAAGATTAGCGTCTGACCGGTTATTTGCAAGTCCTTTTATTAAACCTGATAGTTCAATATCGAGCGTGACATTGATACCTCCCTGCAAGTCAAGGCCTAGCAACAACTCATTTTCCTGTGCTTTCTGGAAGGTTGTTCCCCAGGGAGTGATGCTTTTATCTCTAGTGCTGTCAAGCAACCTTGCTAACCTCTTTTTCTGTATCTGTTCCAGAGATTCCTGGTAAACAGCTTGTGAATCTTTGTTCCCGGGATACTTCTGTGCAGCAGGAACGTAATTATTTTTTACATACTGAAGGGCCTTACCCTTCATTGTATTTTTATGGCTGTTTACAAACCATGTAAACGAAAGTAGATAGAGGGAATAGACAATTAATAAACCCACGAATATAGTGACCAGGGCTCTCATTAGTAAACTTATTTAGGTGTAGATTTTCTCAATGAGCGGCAAAGATAGTGTTTTACCAATAAAAACTAAAGGGGGCTTTTGACTGGCAGATGGCTACAAAGGTTAAATCAGCATGGGAATAGGGTGATTGCTGCCGGGTACCGGGTATTTATAGAGGTTGCTCGTTTCGGGTGTCATAACTTTAATATAGACGAAAGACTGTTGTGTGGTAACCATTACCCGCATGGTGCCTTACCAAACCTAATCAGAAATTTTAGATACCGGGAAATCGTATTTTTATGTCATGACTTTAAAAATTTGGACATCTTTTCTATTGCTGCTTGGCTTGACCTGCTGCCATACGATAAAAAATGTGCCGTCACAACCTGCTGTTGATCCAGCGGTACCTGAACAAAAGCTGATGTTGGATTCAGTAATACCTTCCTTAATCATGCCCAAGAACATGGCCAAAACCGATGACTTCCTGTTGAATCTTCTTAAAAGTCGTATGGAATTTACTGACGTACTCGCTATGCGCGATTCACTCAGAGTGCAGATCATCTACACCCGGATCGACCGGCAGTCAAACAATCAGCCTGTTTTTAAAAGTTTTTATTTTAACGTTGACAGCACGAAATATTTCTATCCCGCTTCTACCGTAAAAATGCCGGTGGCTCTGCTCGCTTTACAGCGATTAAACGAATTGAAAGTTGTTGGCTTGAACAGCCATTCAAGTATGATCACCGAAAAATCTTTTAGCGGACAGACAGCTGTTTATAACGACCCCACGAGCCCAGATGGACGCCCTACCATCGCACAGTATGTAAAAAAGATTTTCCTGGTGAGTGACAATGATGCCTTTAACCGTTTGTATGAATTCCTCGGACCTGAATACATCAATGGGCAGTTGCACAAAAGGGGATATCACTCCGCCAATATTTTTCATCGTTTATCGATAGCGTTAACAGAAGAAGAAAATCGCCATACTAACCCGGTTAATTTTTTTAATGAGTCAGCAAAGCTATTGTACAGCCAGCCAATGCAGGTAAATAAACTAGCTTATCCCAAACGCTCAGAAACGGTAGGCAAGGGATACATGGCAGGTGATAAAAGGGTAGATACACCGCTTGATTTTTCAAAAAAGAACAGGTTGGTCTTGGAAGACCTGACCAGCATTTTGAGGAGCATCCTGTTCCCGGCTTCCGTTCCTGCTCAACAGCGCTTTAACCTTTCACCTGATGATCATCGTTTTGTATTGAAGTATATGTCGCAGTATCCAGGAGAGACACATTATCCTTCTTACGACTCAGCAAATTACAGCGATGCTTATGTTAAATTACTTCTCTATGGAACGGAAAAAGGAAATCTTCCAAAGAATGTTCGCATATTTAATAAAGAAGGTGACGCCTATGGCTTTTTGACCGATGTGGCGTATGTGGCGGATTTTGAAAACAACATAGAATTTATGTTAAGTGCAACCATCTATTGTAACAGTGATGCGATCTTGAATGATGACCATTATGACTACAACACCATCGGATTGCCTTTTATGAAGAACCTGGGTAAGCTGATTTATGATTTTGAGCTAACACGCGAAAGGGCGGTCCAGCCGGATCTGTCAGAGTTTAGGCTTAAGTATGACAAGTGAGTGATGGGTTATGGATGATGGGTCATGAGTGATGAGTGAATGTACCATCCTTAACCTATTTTTTAGGGAATAAATACCATCATAAGATTTAGGTACCTACGAACGATACCAGGATTAACTTCCTGACTTTACAAAATTAGAACTGTCATGCGAATCAGCCTGGTAATAGCACTATGTAGTCTCCTGGCATCCTGCCTTAAAAATACTGACAGCTTCGACAAGGGACCCAAAGCGGAAATGGTTATTATAAATTATGTCGTCAACAATGCCTCTTTCGAATACGCATTTGCCAATTTAAATATCACTTCAGTGCCGGTACCTTTCGGATCAGCAACCTCTTTACCAGGGGCGTTATACACCAAATATGCAGCAGGAACCCATGAAATCAGGTTTTCTTCAGGGAATAACTCGACTAACCACCTTGTTTCATTAATTGCTGGCAAGAAGTATTCACTTTTTATTTATGACACCTTAAGGAATTCAGGCGTAAGGAAATTGTTGCTACAAGACGAAATATTGCCTGTAGACACAATCGCCAAGGGCCGTTTCCTGCAGTTCGTACCCGGTAATGATTCATTAACCATCGTATTTACTAAAAGCAACGACAGCCTGGCCCTCGACCAGCCCTATATTGGTAACCTGGCCATCACTGGATCTATCATAGACTTCACTATACAATTTCCTCCCGGAGTTTACGAAGTGAAGTTAAAACGGAAAAGCAGATTACTCTACCAGGCATCCTTTATCTTACTTCCAGGAAAAGTATATTCCTTTATATCTAAAGGATTGGTGAATGGCACAGGCTTATACAAGGAAACGCTGACTCTTCTGCAACACAACTGATTGAGTGGGTCTGTGATGGTGCTGGCGTTCTCACTTTTATGCTTTTCATGTAAGAACCCGAGAGAACATTTTTCCGGATGTTCTGATTTTGATACTTTTGTGGCCTTTATCAATAAACAACATTTAAAATCAAACGATTACCGTTAGCATACGGCACCAGTGTATGGAACTATCAAGTAAATTATTAAAGTTTAACGAGCCGGAAACATTGAGAATGGCCAAACTTGCAAGGGAATTAAGTGCAAAAGGAGTCGATGTAATCAATCTCAGCCTGGGAGAACCAGATTTTGATACACCTCAACATATCAAAGACGCAGCAAAGAAGGCCATAGATGATAACTACTCGCATTATTCACCGGTTGCAGGTTACCCGGACCTTAGACAAGCAATTTGCACGAAATTAAAAAGAGATAACGGCCTGGATTATAAGCCAGAGAATATCATTGTCTCCACTGGTGCTAAGCAAAGTATCGCTAACCTGGTCATGGCGCTGGTTGATACCGGCGATGAAGTAATCATACCTACTCCTTATTGGGTAACCTACTCAGAGATTGTTAAGATGAACGAAGGTGTACCGGTAATGGTTAATACGTCGCTGCAGAACGGGTACAAAATAACCCCGCAGGAACTTGAAGAAGCGATTACTCCGAAAAGCAAACTGTTCATGTTCTCTTCGCCGAACAACCCTACAGGTTGTGTATATAACAAAGAAGAATTAAGCGCTTTATCAGAAGTGTTCAGGAAGTATCCAGGTATTTACATTATGTCTGATGAGATATATGAGTACATAAATTATGTGGGGAAACATGAAAGCATTGCGCAATTCGACTTTTTAAAAGACCGGGTAATTATAGTAAACGGATTGAGTAAGGGTTATGCCATGACAGGTTATCGCCTGGGATATATCGCTGCCCCGAGCGAGATAGTAAAGGCCTGTGAAAAATTCCAGGGCCAGTTCACGAGCGGTCCTAATGCTGTGACCCAGCGTGCAGCTATCACTGCGCTTACCGCTGATCTTTCCACCACCATAGAAATGGTAGAGGAATTTGAAAGAAGGAAACACCGGGTGATTGAACTAATGAAGCAGCTACCTGATATACAGTTATCAGAGCCAGATGGCGCATTTTATATATTTCCAATGATCAACCAGTATTTTGGCAGGAAGGACGGTGATGAAATGATTGATAACGCGGATGAGCTTTGTATGTACCTGCTAAATAAAGCGCATGTATCAACAGTCAGCGGTATCGGATTCGGCGAGCCCAACTGTATACGTATTTCATTTGCAAACAGCATGGATAAAATTGAAGAAGGATACAAAAGAATTATCGACGCTTTGACCAAACTTGCCAGGTAATGATTTAATTCTTACTACTTTAAGGCCGGAAACCCAGTTTCCGGCTTTTTGCTGCCATCACTGAACCGCCGATTAGAACGAGAATGGCATGCTTTTACTATCAAACATTGATAATATGTACTAACATTATAAATCACGATATCTAAACTATTAATTATGAAAACAAAAAACAAGGAAATTAATATTGACCTGTTTGCTGTGGCACCGGGAGTATGGGGAATCAAGGATGTTTTTGTTAATATGTATGCAGTCAATAATCCTTCGGACAACAGCTGGGTATTGGTGGATGCGGGACTAAAATGGTCAGCCCCCAAAATAAAGAAAATGGCAGAGATATTATATGGTCTGGGAAGCAAGCCTTCCGCCATTTTATTAACACATGCCCATTTCGATCATGTGGGGTCAGTTGACAAATTAGCTGCGGAATGGGACGTGCCGGTATATGCGCATCACCTGGAGATGCCATACCTGACCGGTATCTCATCATATCCGCCTCCCGACCCAACCGTGGGTGGTGGACTCTTGGCAGAACTGTCGTTTCTTTTTCCAAAGGGTCCGATCAATATTGAAGAACGCGTAATTGCCCTTCCGCAGGGCGGACGAATACCAGTGTTGTCAGACTGGAAATACATTCATACGCCTGGCCATGCACCGGGACATATAAGTTTATTCAGGGAGTCTGACAAAGTGCTGATCGTAGGTGACGCGTTTGTACCCCTGACTGGTTATCTGCTTCCGTGTCTGTTGAACAACTTGCAAACCTGGAACCAGAAGTGGTAGCAACAGGCCATGGGCGCCCCATGCGGGGTGAAATAATGCGGAAATCACTCTACAATCTGGTAAGAGATTTTGACAAAGTGGCTATTCCCAGTCAGGGGCGATATGTTCATCAACCGGCTTTAATGGATGATTCAGGAGTTGTTCATATACCGCCTAAGAATAAGAATTCATCTTCCTATCCAACATTGAAATTTTTGGGTATAATCAGTGGTGCGCTAATTACGATGCTTTTATTAAAAAAAGACAAAAAAGATAAAAAGCCTAAAGACAGCCCCAAGGCTAAAAAGATTGCAGACAGGAAAGTGGATAAATCAACAGTCGGCGATACAGTAAAAAGTAATTGGAGCAAACTCAAAAGTTCCGCTGGGGCAGAAGCAAAGAAATGGGAGAAACCAGCAAAAAAAGAATGGAAAAATTTGCAGAAAACTGCAAAGCATGGGTTAAAAGAATTAAAAGAAGAGATTAAATCAATAAAGGATCCTATACAGGACAAATTTGACAAGCTAAAGTTCCCCGTAAAAAAAGAAATCCGCAGGATTAAAAAATTGAATTTCTGATTACCTTGTCTTCTTGCACCAGGCTTTCATTTCCCTAACATCGACGATGGCAGAGCCGCTGATATCATTATTGAGATAAATAGTTGATTCGCGTTTTTGCCATCGTTTTTAATGTTATCAAGACCAGAGCCATCAGGCTGTTGATTGACTTTTTATCAAATGAATTTTTGACAGTGAATTACCTATTGGAATGGTTTGCAGGTCGAGAAGCGAGACGGTACAAAAACTATAAAGCTGTTTTGGAAACCAATCCAAAACAGCCTGTAAGTTGGTAAAATTTATCTTCATACTTCCAATTTACCTTCTACACCATCATCCATAGTTTTACCGACCACCACAGATGTTAATATTTTGATCATGGATACCATTTTATTGTTCTTTGTGTCCCAATAATAGGCGTCTTCAGGTATCACCTTAATAAGACTGATTTCAGGGTCGTCTGTGCCTTCCTGGAACCAGGCTTTCAAAAATGGTGTCCACATGTCCTTAATCTTATCGATATCGAGATTAATACTCGCCGTTCCATACACACTTAAAAATTCGTAATTACCGGGGTTAGAATAAAATAGCTGGATCTTTGGATCTGCTTCAATATGCTGGTTCTTGTGGCTTGATTTTGAACTAAAAAACCATAAGTTGCCATCTTCATCCGGCTCCTGTGTAGACATTGGCCGAGTGCTAAGCGGAGCTTCTGCAAGGCGTGTCGTAAACATGCAGATGGATTCTTTTTTTACAAGTTCCCTGATTTTATCTATGGCGTCTTTGCCATATAAATTCTTTATGTTTTCGTTATCTGCCATATTGTATATTTTTACTGTTATAAGAGAATAGTGTTGCTTAACCTCACCAAAGTATTTTAGTTTAGACGTTCGCGACTATTTTTCCCAACGGTAAAAACTACAAACCTGGTAGTGGTCAGCCGAAGCTATGATATGCCATTTGATGTATTTTAGGTAATGTTTCGAATAGCTAGTGTCATGTCAATCATAGATTGACGGATATAATTTCTTTAGTTTTACTCTTG
>JBBJOD010000340.1:0-5753 GCA_037721715.1 Chitinophagaceae bacterium
CAGTTAACAGGCCTTGCATTTTCGACAGGCAATTTCATACTATTAAAATTTAACCGCCAAAGAAACCCATGCACTTCTTCCGACACCGTTTATTCCTGACCCGTGTGTGCGGTAATCTTCGTTGAAGATATTCTGCAAACCAACATTTATTTTGACAGGCTTGATTTCGTAACCAGCATACAAGTTGCAAATGTTCCATCCCGGTGTACCTCCGAATGGAATACGGTTATCATCTTTATCACCCTGGGCCAGCCGGTCTTGCTTTGATGCAAACAACAGTTCTCCTGATGCAGTCCATCTCTTATTCGCGTAGCTGCTTAATAGCCTTCCATTCAAAGGAGGAATACGACGTAAGGGTTCATTTTTTGTAAGCGCCTGGCCGAATGTATACGCTACATTTCCATTGATATGCCAGCCCGGTAGCAGTTGATAATCTATTGCCGTTTCAAACCCTTTTATATAAGCAGCTTCCAGGTTTTCTTTTTTGTAGACCTGGTACCCGTTAATGATTTCGCCATCTACTTTCACCCTGGTAATCAGATTACTAATGTGCATATAATAACCCGAGAGCGAGGCTACCATTTTATTGGTGTTCACTTTATAACCCAGTTCAATATTACGTGACCGTTCAGGAGAAAGGGAACTTGCTGGAATTTCATACCTGAAATCGACAATGCCCAGGGTACCCATATCGTCAACGTTCGGAGCTCTAAAACCCGTGTTGAAAGACAGAAATACACTTTGTGCCTGGCTGATTTTATAAAGTAAAGACGAATTATAAACAAATGAAGAAGGATTGATCTTTACTTTGCCCAATGTTGTATCACGGATGCTAATGGAAAACATATTATAACGGACACCTGTCTCAAGCACCCATTTGTTTAAGGTAAAATGATGCAGCGAATACAACGCATAATTTCCATATGCTGAATTGTCCGGGTACAGTCCGCGCAAAAGCGATTCTGCACCGCTCTGTGTATTTGACTGCCTTGTTTTACTGCCTACCTTATCATGATAAACTTCTATGCCTGAATTCGCAGACCAGTTGTTGTTGATATGAGAAAAGATGTCAGTGGTGAAACCAAGAGTATTTACATCATCTCTCTCTTTTCGTAAGACGTTGGTTCCGTTCTTCCGGCTGTTCCTTCCTTCAGAGCCTTTTTGCCAGGACGCGATCATTTCTATTTCGTTGATCAACCGGCTATTTTTATGAATGTGAAGTTTTGCGTAATTGAGCATTCTAAGCTGGGGATTGAACTCGTTTAATTGGAAGTTCTCCAACCTCACTTTATGATAAACCGGAACGTGTTGTTGTTGCAAAAACTGGTTGGAAATGGTGAGTACAGCACCAGGTGTTACCAGCAATTTGACCTTCGCATCAAAAGCAAACTCTTTGTAGCCGGACGGTGATTGTTTGCCGGAGGTATCACCGCCTATCAAATCACCGAAATTGCGGAAGCTAGCGCCGATGGAGGCTGCTACTTTCTTACCTGCAAAGGCTGCCTCCCCACGGAGTGTTTTTTCCATATCTCCAGACATGTATTTGCCGGATGCCTTTCCAGACCACGAAGGCGCCTTATCACTAAATGATGGCTCTTTGGTAAACACCTGTAGTACTCCTCCAAGGGCATCTGATCCATATTGTACAGAACCGGTACCCTTCACCACCTCTATTTTATTGATAGTAAACGCATCAATAGTGTTCAGGTATTGATTGGGGCCATAACGGAAGGTAGAATTATTCAACCTGACTCCATCTAACAGAATCAGGATTTGATTACCCGTTAATCCCCTCAGGAACGGCGATCCTCCACCATGATTGGTTTTTTGAATGAAGACACCATTAACTCCCATTAAAGCTTCGGGTGTTGTACGCGGCTGGATGTTTTCGAGATAGGCAGATGAAACGGATTGCGTACTATAGGGGATGTTCAGGTTCTTTTGAAGCATACGCTGGGAGGTAATGGTAATTTCTTCCAGCTGCTGAGTAGATGTGTCAGATTGTGCAAAAGCATATAAACACGTTGTAACCAGTAAAACCAACGTTAATGAAAACTTATGCATCGTTGTTTTTAAATAGAGTTCATGGTGATAAGGAAACGTTTATGGCGATATTGTTTCAAAGTGAGCATTAAACAAACACAAACCATTTGATACTCGCGTTCCCTGAATGTTTAACCTAAATGGCATGATGCATAGCCGGTTCGATTCTGCACCCGCTTATTTATCCTGATCTTCTTCATCCTTCACTTTTACAAACGCGCTTCTGCGGGGAGCTGGCATTTCACTCTGCTCTCCTCTTACTGCTTTCCATATTATCTGGCTAAACAACATGTCAGGAACGAGGTCTTCCTTGCTTAGATCTATCTGGTCACTTAACAAAGCGGTAGCATTCCTGGCGGTATTTTTATCATTCAGGTCTATATTGGATGGCAGCGACTGAAAAGGCGCATTGTCTGTTGTCGAATTAAAGCTCCTGAACATCGGTGTAGCGGCGGCATCATACTGGCTCATGGGTGGAAGTCCGAGGATTAGCTCCATTGTACGCAGCATGGAAGAAGTGGAGTACATTGTTTTATCAACAAAGTGCCGCTTTACAAAAGGGCCGGCTACATAGGCCGTCGTTCGGTGTGCATCCACATGGTCCGGGCCATTTTGTGCATCGTCTTCAATGATGAACACAACACTTTTATTCCATATTGAACTATTTGAAAGATGCTCGAGAAACAACCCGACAGCCAGGTCATTATCTGCTACGTGGGCAAATGGTGTAGGGCTGCCTCTGCGTAATCCTTCGGTATGGTCGTTGCTAAAACGAATGGTATTTAGTTGCGGCACCGCATTGACGGCAATGAGTGAATCAAATTCCCGCTTCCAGCTGTTATATCGAATCGTATCCCTAACGCCTAGATTGTAGCTGGGGAAATAAGGGCATAGGTGATCTACCAGCGCTGGAATATTAGCTTTTCCATCATCGGCGAATTCGCCGTAAGTACGATAGCTAACACCGGCACGTTTCGCATAATCCCAGATAAAGCCTTTTTTGGGGTTCGCAATCTCACGTTGACCTTCACCAGGGTAAGTGCCGCCTCGTTGACCGTAGCTGGTCACCCAATTTTTTTCGAGGTAATCGGTAGCATGTGCAGACATACTCCAGTTATGTCCGTCGGCGCTGACCTCGCCGTCTGCATAAAAATTATCCAACAAAACGAACTCCCTGGCCAGCTTGTGCTGATTAGGTGTTATTTTTTCACCGAATAAAACCAGGCTGGTGTCGCCGTTTCCTTCGGGCATATCCCCCAGCACCTGGTCGTAGGTCCTGTTTTCTTTAATGATATAAAAGACATGTTTTATCGGCGATGGATCACCCACTTTCATGGGAATGGGATTTCCCGGTTCACCCTGGGCATTCATTTCGATATTTTTGGTGTAGGGTGTATTTTTGTATACGGCTTTTGAATAGGCTGCCAACGTTGCGCCTGAAGGCGCATCTATCACTGACATGTTACCTTTCATTAAACCTCCTATGTAACCGGCGCGAACGGACGCCGAAGTGTCACCAAGATGGCGTACAACCAGGGGTTGTGATTTGTAGGGATTAGGCCCGTCGGGATTAGGAAAGGAGGAAAACCCCTTGCCATTAGAAACAAAAATTTTCTTACCAATCACTTTGATATTACTTGGATACCAGCCTGTAGGAATATAGCCCTTGGATTTACTTTTCCCGGGTTGTGCTACATCGAATACGGCGAGGCAGTTATTGTTTGCATTGGCAACGTACAACGTTTTCTCATCATCGGACAAGGCTAGGCCGTTTGAACTGGAACCTTCAGGCGCATCCGGATATAAAGCTGCATCCAGCACTTCAAGCACTTTGCGGTTTTTAATATTAACTACCGAAACGCTGTTGTCATTGGCGTTAGCAACAAATAAAATAGTGCCGTTCTTTTTTAACAATAATTCATTTGGGTTGTCGCCCACTGCTACTTCACCGGTAAATTTTTGTTGTTTGGTATCATATACTAATATTTTGTCGCCACCCCATGAGGATATATACAACTCGCTCTTGTCAGGAGATAGCATACAGGCATATCCTTCATTCCCCAGTTCATGGCGCTGGATGATGGTTTTATCAGCCAGGTTCATTACATACAATGAATTATTTTCCTTTGTAACTACATATAACCGCTTTGCCTTATCATCTATCTCAATGCCTGCTGGTGAAATTTTAACCGGCCATTTTTCTCCCAGCTTGATGCTGTCCATTAATTTCAATTTGTTGTTAATGACTGCATATTGAAGGATCCAGTTATCATTGCCACCGGAAGCATACAGAAACTTTTCATCACTGCTGAACTTCAACCCATACCATGATTTCGGAATAATGGTGTTATGTAAAACTTTTTCAGTAGCCGGATTAATCAACTGGATGCTTTGAATGCTCTGGCCGTTATTTGTGACGGCTATGTATTTTTTTGATGAAGAAACAGCCATGTTAAGGGGGAGGTCACCCAAAGCCAGGGTGCGACCCACGGGTGAGAGATGCCATCCATTGGGCAGCCTGACTCTTTTACGCTCCAGTTCCTTTTCTAGAGCAGTGGTCTGGGCAATGGACATAATAAAGGAAAGTAACATCATTACAACAGACAGCGCCCTCTTGGGAGAGAAATTATTTTTATAGAATATTACGGGGTAAGAATTTGTACTAATCTTCATCTTACTGTATGCGTTCATCATCCTTTTCGTTTTGGTGGTTTGAAATGAGCAGGTATACATAATTTGCGTATTACCATCTGTCAAAAATACTGTTATTGAGAAATAAATGCCCATAGTATATTTTGGTAACACAATCATAATCGTTAGTGGCATGGCAATTATGCGGTCAATTCATATATTGCACAATTTTTCGTTCGATGTAAATAAATACTTTTCATATGGTGGTCTTCATAATAATTGCAGTAGTAATTGCTATCATTTTTATTGTATTTCTTGTTAGAAAATCCAGGACATCCAATTTTCATCATTCAGGAGACGGATCAGTGCCATTTATTGCCGCAGGTGGTATTTTAAGTGCTGGCTACGACAGTTCCTTTGTTTCAGAAAGTAACTCCTCTGGCAATTATTCAGCTGGTGAGGTTGAATTTGGTGGAGGAGATGGCGGCGGTGGTGGAGCGTCAGGAAGCTGGGATGATTCTGGGGGAGGTGATTCCGAAGGAGGTGATTCCGAAGGAGGTGATTCCGGAGGAGGGAGTGATTAATTGCCTATACTCAAAAGGATAACGTCAGTTTCAGCATTGACAATCTTCCTTTGAAATCCCCACGAGGTGTGTCTAATTCATTAACGGCGGTTAAACTCTAAAAGGTGCGGAATTTCAACGAAGCGCGTCGAATGATTAAATTGTATTGTCCCTGCTGCGCTTGTTGAATGGACAAAAAAAATTAATGATTCTGCCAGTAAGGGCGATGCTCAACCACCATCCCCCGGCGCTTTGATAAAACTACAGACCCATTGAATTGTTATTTCAGCCAAAGCGCCGCTGTAACTTTGAATAAACGCATGTTACCCGCTTTGAGCTGAAATCTCCGGAATGGAAGGCAACCTGCATTTCATGAGATTTTAGCTGAAGCGCGCAAAGAGTTTTCCTGTTTAATATCTCGCAGCGCTTCGCTGAAATGACAAAAAAAATTAATGATTCTGTGTTCTTCTGTTTCCCACTCCATCTTAACATTGTATAGTGAGATAAACTCAACCG
>JBBJOD010000341.1:0-5753 GCA_037721715.1 Chitinophagaceae bacterium
TCAAGGTGCTGGTGAATATTTTCAATGGTAACGGTAGACTCATCCACCAGGATACCAATAGCCAGCGCCAGTCCGCTCAGGGTCATTATGTTGATGGTCTGGTTGAAAAGATACAGAAAAAGTACCCCCGCAATTATGGAAGCTGGAATGGTAAGGATAACTATCAACGCGCCGCGCCGGTCGCCAAGGAACAACAGTACCATCAGACCCGTGAACACCGCACCTATCGCGCCTTCAATAATAAGGCTTTTTACGGCATTGATTACATAGACCGACTGATCGAACTCGTAAGAGAGTTTAACGTCTTCAGGTAAATAGCTTTTCAACCTGGGAAGGGCCTTTTTAAGATTCTGCACCACTTCCCAGGTAGATGCGTCGGCCGATTTGGTGATGGCCAGGTATACGGATCGTTTACCGTTTATAAGTGCATAGCTGGTGGTAATATCTGCGCCATCCTCCACAGTTGCCACATCTCTCAGAAACAAGGTTTGGACACCACCCTTGAACAAGGGAATATTTTCAAAGTCTTTGATCTGTTTGATCGTTGTGTTGGTGGGGGTCAGGTAATTAAAATTCCCAATACGAACGTTCCCGGATGGTGCTGTCTGGTTGTTATCACGTAAGGCCTGAACAATTTGATCGGGTGTGAGATGGTGTGAGCGAAGCAGGCCCGGGTCCACTTTAATAACAACGGTTCGCGTGTTGCCCCCAAATGGTGCCGGCGAAATCAGGCCCGGGATTGCCGAAAAGGAAGAGCGAATATAGGTGTTGGCCATATCAGAAAGCTCATTGTTAGAACGGGTGGGGCTACTGAGTACTAGTTGCCCGACAGGCAAGGTAGAAGCATCGAAGCGTATGATAAAAGGCGGCTGGGCTCCAGGCGGCATTAGCGCCTGTGCCCTGTTGGCAAATGCGGAAACCTCAGCTGCTGCCTGGGCCATATTGGTGCCTTCATAAAAGCTAAGCTTTAGCAACGTTAATCCCTGTATGTTACGTGTTTCAATACTTTTTACGCCAGCGACATACAATAGAAGATTCACATATTGTTTACCGAAGTAACCTTCCATCTGATTGGGCGTGTACCCTCCAAAAGGGTGAGAGATAAAGATAACCGGCAGGTTGAGATCAGGGAATATATCAATCTTGATGTTTTTTACTGCGTTGATGCCGAAGAAAAAAACACCAGCCACTATCACCAGCACTGTAATAGGTTTTCTCAGAGCGCTTTTTATCAATCCCATGGTTATGTTTTAATATCAGTGTGCCTGCAGTCACATTGATAGGTTTTTTCTTTTCAAGTTGCGAAAACTTATAGGTGTCATATGGCCGCGCCTCCATATTCTCTCAACACTGCCACGGGCACTCCTCTCTAAAAACCAGCTACATCATACGTCTCACTAGAATTCATTTATAAAATACCCAAAATCACCCAAAGCCGCCGCCTTTAATAACAAAGCCTGCCAAACATTGCTGAAAGCGATATCCCTGTCTGTTTCTGCACGGTTTACAGTATACAATGCCTGCGTGATATCAATGATCGTACTTAAACCGTTTTTATACAAAACAGATTTCTGGTTATAAGCATCGCCTGCAGCCTTTACCTGAACCGGAGCTTCCTGGTAATTTTCCATGGCGTTTTGTATCTTTCTTTCGGCAAGTAACAGCTGGTTCTTTAACTGCTGGTCTACCAATTCATATTCGAATTGTAACCCTTTTGAAGTAAATCGCTGGGAAGCTATCTGCTGTTGTAGACGCAATGAAGAAGTAATGTTCCAGATCATCCCTATGCCAGTAACATAATTGGCACGCCTGGGTGCCACTCCTTCCAGGTATTTACCGGTGAACGCATCGGGGTATTGATCGCCATAATTGTATCGGAAACCCGATCCCCTGGTTTGAATAATTCCAAAAAGTGAAAAAGTGGGATAGTAAAATGTCCTTAAAAATCTTTCCTGGCCACTGCTTAAAGAAACCAGGCTCCGGTTAAATCTGAGTGTTGGATGATCGGTAATTTTTCTCCCGGCTAAATCACTGATCGACGTTGGAATACGATTTAAAAAGATACTGTCCAGTAGAAATTCCTGTTTGGTAGTACCCATAAAGATGGCTAGCTGATTTGATTGCTCCTGTTCAAAATCCCTGGCACGGACCAATGCGATTTTTGCACTGGAAACCTCCGCATTTGCCAGTGACGAATCTACACCCGCATTTAACCCGTTTCTTGTTCGGGTTACTACTACATCTCTTAATCCGGATGCACGCGCCAGGTTATTTTGCCAGGAGCCAGAAAGGCGCTGGGCGGCCAACAGGTTAAGGTAAGCTGCTGCTACTCGTATCTTGTGTTGAAACACTTCCTGCTCCAGGTCATTTTCATCGCGTTCCAGTTCGAATTTGGCAAGGTTGATTCTTTCACGTACTCGTCCGAAAGAAAAAAAGTTCCATTCGATGTTTGCCAGATACAAAGCTCCAAAAGCACTATTCCAGTTTTGCGTTGGCAACGGAGGCCCTGCTGAAGAAGCACTTAATCCTCTGAAACCATAGAGGGGCCCTACTTGCCCGTTGATGGTTCCGTAATCCTGTTGTGCGGAAAGATTTAGATCTGGCAGGTATTCACGCCTGCTTTGTGTAAGTGAAGAACGTGATGCCTTGATATACTCAACTTTTGCCTTTATAGTACCATAATTTGCTACTGCACTATCTACCGCCGCCTTTAAAGTTAGTACTTGGTGCTGTGCCTGAATAGTAACCGCCAGGAACAGGGAAATAACAGACACAAGATGTAACAAAAATTTTTTGAACATGTACTCGTAAAAATTTAAGAGCAAGCTTCTTTGGCTGAATGGCTATGAGTTGAAGTAATAATAGATCATCCTCATAAGGCACAGACCGAAGCCTTGTCTAAAGTGGAAAAAGCGATCGCAGTAACCACCTCTCCAAATTTTCATCTCGCCTTAGTACAATATTCGGCATTTTTTAAGTACAAAAATCGAGTGACGACTGCTCTACACAAATTATTCTTACACGTTCTCAAGAAATGCCAGCTAATAGCCTGGCTTTGAGTTTTAAGAGTCAGTTGACTGTAAGAACGCCACTTTTACAAAGAGCCAGGTAAACATGGCTACTTCATTTTCCTTAGCTCTTCCATAGTAAAGGCTCTTTGCCTACCGTTGAATTTTTTTCGCGTGTTGCTTACTTCTAAAGCACTTACCTTTTCGGAATTATTGTTCCAGGACTTGCGTATATAACTCACAACCTGCGCAATTTCTTCATCAGATATTGCCGCATCATTCCCGATGCCTGGCATATCGCCATTAATTTCTGGTGCGGTATATAATGTTCCGCTAACCATTATCGGACCTGTTAATCCGTAGAGCACAATAGGTATCAGCTTATTTTTATCACCTTTTACCCAGTCGGAATTATTCAATGGCGGGGCAAGTGATTTTATACCGTTACCATCCTGTCCATGGCATGTTTGACAGGTGCCTTTAAATAAGGCAACTCCTTTAGGCAGTTCCTTTTCCAGGATCTTAGCGTTCCTGCCATTTTTTGCATTGCGCATATCTCTCATAACGCCCTTTAACCGGGTAAATACAGCCATGTTGGTATCAGCCCGTATGGAAGCAAGCCCTGTCAAAAAACTCTCTTCACGACCTTTTAGGTTGCTGATTACCGCATCCGCTACAATAAGGCTATTAGGAAACTGATTGATGGCTTTAAGCAACAGTTGTTGAGCAACCGGCCTGTTGTAGGGTTCAATGCTTTTTGCCAGGAAAGCAATATACGGCGCTGCCAGCGTATCACGATCATAAAGCATTTGTTCAAGTAAGGCAACGGTCTGCCGGTACGAAGAGCCAGAGATAACGTTTGGCAACACGCTAAGAGCCTGCATACGAACAGGCCAGGAAGTGTGCTTCATCAACGGCAATACGTCCGCGATTTGCAAAGCGCCGAGTCCTTCCATTGTCCACAATGAATGGATGGTAAGCAAGGGATCAATTTCTTTCTGAAGGTTTTCGCGCAGGGCTGGAACAATCTCCTTCGATTTACCATCAATAAGTAACTGTTGAGCTTTATCTCGTGTCCAGCCATTTGAATTACCAAGCAGTTTAACCAGTTCTCCGGCTTCTACCTTTATCTCCTGCTGTGGATTGGTTTTACCTTTTGGTTCAATTTTGTAAATTCTACCACAGTTAAGGGGGTTAGTGAGGTTTCGCTCCTTAATTTCGTTTTTAAGATATGGGGTGAGATAGGTTTTATGCTGGATAATGCCGCGGTACATATCCACCACATATAACGCTCCGTCAGGACCATCATAAAGCGTAACCGGTCGAAAGCGTTCATCTGAACTTGTAAGGAATTCTGTGTGCTGGTAGGCTTGCTTTCCCAACACCTTAAAACTGGAATCCTGTAAAATATTTCGTTTAATAAGGTTGGCTGAAGGTTCTCCAACAAAAGCGTTTCCATTGAAGGATGCATCAAACAAACCTCCCCTGTATATAACGGGTCCGCTCGCAGCCGTGAAGTTTACTAGTCGCAGGCTGTCATCCAGTACTCCTTGCTGGTAACCCCTGTTCACGCCTGGGGTAGGACGAGCCGGATGAACCTGGTTGTTACCAATGATTTTCTCCATATAGCCTGCTGCTCGGCGCTGGTTGGAATTTGCAGCGGCAAATCCTGGAGTAAAGTAATCACCCAATAAATTTTCTGAATTGTTATTATAAAAAAGGCGCCCGTTATCATCCTGTGAAATACCCCATTGTCCCCTGGAAATGGTTCTCTCGGTAAGCCACTGATCGCCCTTTTTCCGGTAGCGTTTGCCTGAATTGGCACTGTAGATCCAGTTATCCATGGCACGATAAAGTCCGTTGGGCCAGTGTTCTACATTTCCTCCTTCGGTGTAAAGGCTGTCTACCAGGGTCTTTCCAACAGGGCTATCGTTCCTGATAGTAAAATACCATAGGAAGGGAGGCTCTGCTACCAGGATGCCATTTTCTATAAGGCACAATGCACGCGGCATAACCAGTGAATCAAGGAATACCTTACTTGTGTCTGCAACGCCGTCTTTATTTTGGTCTTCCAGTATTACAATCCTTCCTGCCGGCTCATTTTCACCTGTACCTACCGTGTCAGGCATATAACCTTGCATTTCCAGCACCCATATTCTACCATGTTCATCAAAGTTCAATGCTACAGGGGCAGCGATCATAGGCTCAGCTGCTACCAGTTTAATGGTAAATCCCTCGGTCAGGTTCATCTTGGAGATAGACTCTTCGGGTGTTAATACGGGTGACGTAGCGTATGCTTTTCGAATGGCCGTCGAATCTCCTTCCACATTCGCCGTTTCGGAACGCTTTCCCGGTTTACACTCAGCTAGAAATAAAGCAACAAACACGACGACGAAAGAAAGACATTTCATACAGCTTCTCATCCTGTAAATATATTTTATGGTACCGATTTCCAATGCTGAAAAACAAAAATTTAGGCATTCTGTTTACTTAAATATAGAAATATATGGTACGCCTGCCGTTTTGATCAGTAAGCATACCTTAATATCCTGCTATTCAATATAACGGTTTAACCAATGGCCCTTTTTGGTTTGGAAGCATAAACACAAAAAAATGATTGGGAGTAAAGTGCCAGTCAGGGCCTGCTTTTCGGGGCCCGCCAATCTATTTAAAGAGTAGAAGGGATTTTCCGCTAATTACCTCTTACAGTATAAATCAACACCTGAACAGGCATAGTCAAACAAC
>JBBJOD010000342.1:0-5746 GCA_037721715.1 Chitinophagaceae bacterium
CTTCATGGGCCATCTTTATTTTGTAACCGGTCCTGCTCTGGCCACCTTTGTTACCTTTTGTTGATGTTCCACCTTTACCAGAAGCTTCACCACGACCTAAACGTTTCTCTTTATGAGTAGATCCTTTTGCGGGTTGTAAATTATGTAATTGCATCTTATATTTTTTACTCAACGGGGTTTATTCCCCTCGCGTTATTCTAAATTTTTATAAATCAAACCCATTAGTAGACCCAGGAGCTTATCTTCGACTAAACAGCTACGTGTTCTGAATTTCCGGGTGGCGTAACCCTTTCGCTTTCTATTGCTACATCGTCTACAGGTTCATCCTTTGCAAGCTGTTCTTGGGAAGGTTGTGGTAAGTGTACTGTTTCTTCTACGGGATGAGCGTTTATTGCTTCCGCATTTGCCAAAGCTGGCGCCGTTTCTGTGTCAACCTGGGAAGATGTTTCTTCGATTTTTATCAGGTGATTCACTGTACGCACCATACCCAAAATCTGGTCAGTAGCAACCACTTCCCTTGAAGCATTCATCTTGTTCAATCCGAGGGCCCGTAGCGTGAGTTTCTGCCTCTCCGGCCTGTCAATGGCACTTTTTACCTGTGTGATTTTAATCTTTTTCATTGTTCCTGGTTTCGGATTGTAATTATCCATTAAAAACTTTCTTTAAACTGATATGCCTTGTTTTGGCTATACTTATTGGCTCGCGAAGCATGGCAAGGGCTTTGAAAGTCGCTTTGATCACGTTGTGCGGATTTGCTGACCCGAGTGATTTTGCAAGTACGTCGGTAATACCGGCACTTTCCAACACCGCACGCATACTTCCTCCTGCTATTACACCTGTACCCTTTCCTGCTGGTTTGATGAGTACTTTTGCCGCTCCGTCTTTTGCAAGCTGATCATGAGGAATGGTGCCATGCATCACCGGAACTTTTATAAGGTTCTTTTTAGCATCTTCAATGCCTTTGGCAATTGCTTCCTGAACTTCTTTCGCTTTGCCTAATCCATGCCCTACAACACCGTTCTCGTTACCAACCACAACCAAAGCAGAAAAACTGAATGCACGGCCGCCTTTTGTAGTTTTAACCACGCGATTGATAGACACGACTTTCTCTTTCAGTTCCAGATCACCCGCTTTAACCTTATTTAAAATAACATTTGACATTATAATCGATTTACGATTTTAAATTTCTATTCTCATGACGAGAAATTCAACCATCCCTTTTTAGAATTTAAGCCCACCTTCTCGAGCACCATCCGCCACTGCTTTCACACGACCATGATAAAGGTAACCGCCGCGATCGAACACCACGTCTGCCAAACCAAGATCATTGGCCTTCCTAGCTATAGCAGCCCCTACCATCTTACTCTTTTCCGATTTGTTCACCTTTTGAGCAAGAATGTCTTGATCCTTTGAAGATGCAGCTGCGAGAGTTACATTGTTTGTATCATCTATCAGCTGCACATAAATTTCAGTGTTGCTTCTAAATACAGACAACCTGGGTTTTTGAGAAGTACCCCCGATTTTACGGCGAATACGAAACCTGATTTTTTGCCTGCTTATCACTTTTGCGTTCATGTTATTAATTTTTATCCCGATTCTGCCGGGAACTGTTGCCTGTTTATTTCAATACTGCCATTATATTCAATATTATTTACCAGCAGCTTTACCAGCTTTTTTACGAACCACCTCACCAACATACCTTACACCTTTTCCTTTATACGGTTCTGGTTTACGTAAACCGCGTATTTTTGCAGCTACCTGTCCAAGTAATTGTTTGTCAATACCTTCAATACTAATTTTAGGATTTTGGCCTTTTTCTGTAAGCGTGGTTAACTTTAATTCTTTGGGCACATCGAAAATGATATTATGAGAGAAGCCGAGCGCCAGGTCCAGTACATTCCCCTGGTTGGTAGCTTTAAATCCCACACCCACCAGTTCCAGGTTCTTTTTAAAACCGTCGGTAACACCTTTCACCATGTTTGAAACCAAAGAACGGTATAATCCATGTAAGGCGCGGTGCCGAATTTGGTCCGTTGGACGCGCTATTTCTACAGAACCATCTTTCACTTCTATTTTGATATCACGATCAATCGGCTGCTGCAACTGGCCCTTAGGACCTTTAATGGTAATGATATTGTCAGCACCTACTGTAACTGTAACGCCGCCTGGCAGTGTTACTGGTTGCTTACCTATACGAGACATAATTTATGTATTTAAAATTATAAGTTGAAATCGATGTTAAACGTGTTCAGTTACGTATAGAAAAACTTAATGGTCGTTCAACCTCGCAGGTAGTTAGATTTAAAAGATATTAATAAATATAGCACAACACCTCACCACCTACATTTTGTGTTTTCGCTTCCTTATCAGTCATAACACCTTTGGATGTAGAAATAATTGCCACACCAAGGCCGTTTTTTACACGTTTAAAATCTGCAGGTTTTGAGTAAGTTCTTAAACCTGGCCTGCTGATTCTCTCAAGACTTTGAATAGCCGGTTGCTTGGAATCAGGATCGTATTTTAACGCAATTTTGATCACTCCCTGCTTGTTGTCATCCTCAAATTTATATTTCAGGATATAACCTTTTTCATAAAGTATCTCTGTAATGCGCTTCTTTAAATTAGATGCCGGTATTTCAACAATGCGGTGGCTTGCCATTTGCGCATTCCGGATTCTAGTAAGATAATCTGCTATAGGATCAGTTACCATTGCTTATAAAATTGTTTGTTTAAAAATGTACAATGCGATATCCTATGATATCTATGCCGTTGTGTACCCTATCACTTGGTAACAGGATATCGGCCCCTATTAATTTTTTACCAGCTCGACTTTGTAACACCGGGAATTTTTCCTGCCAATGCCATGTCTCTAAATGCAATTCTCGACATACCGAAAAAACGTATGTATCCTCTTGGCCGACCAGAAATCTGGCAACGATTTTTTAAGCGCACGGGAGAAGCATTTTTTGGAAGCTTGTCCAGCGCCTGGTAATCTCCATCGGCCTTGAGGGCTGCCCGCTTTTCAGCATAATGCGCAACCATAACCATTCTCTTTCTTTGCCTGGCTTTCACTGATTCTTTAGCCATATATTTATGTAGTTTTTATAATGATGCACGAAGGAAACTTTTGAAAGATGCTCTTAAACTTCCGATAAAATGTCATCAGCTAGTAACTTCTTTTTTAATGTTTTTGAAAGGCATCCCCAGTTCTTTTAATAACTCAAACGCTTCTTCGTTGGTATTAGCGGTTGTTACAAATGTTATATCCAGGCCTGTAATTTTATTCACTTTATCAATGTCTACTTCAGGAAATATGATCTGTTCGGTAACACCAAGTGTGTAATTGCCGCGACCGTCGAAAGACTTATCATTGATACCTTTAAAATCACGCACACGTGGCAATGCTACAGCGATCAGACGGTCGAGAAATTCGTACATCTTCACACCACGCAGCGTTACACGTGCGCCGATTGGCATGTTTTTACGCAACTTGAAATTTGAAATATCTTTTTTTGACATGGTGGCCACAGCTTTTTGACCGGTAATCGTGCTAAGCTCTTCCACTGCAATATCAACCAATTTCTTGTCTGTTACAGCACCATTCACACCACGGTTCAGGCATATCTTCTCTAATCTTGGTGCTTGCATTACACTGCCGTAACTGAATTTCTTCATAAGCGCAGGTACAACTTCTGACTTGTATTTGCCTGCCAAACGCGGAGTATATTTTTCTGTGCTCATTATTTTATAACCTCCCCTGATTTTTTAAATACACGAACTAATTTACCGTTTTCCCGTGTGCGTTTTACCTTGGCGCCCGCTTCACTTTTAGCGTCCCAAAGCATAACATTCGAAATATTAATAGAAGCTTCCTTCTTTAGTATGCCCCCTTTGGTATTTTGGGCTGAAGGCTTTGTATGTTTCGTCATGATATTAACACCCTCTACTACTACGCGACCCTTTTCCACAATCACTTCCATAACCTTGCGTGGTTTCTTCAAATCTTTATCATCTCCTGCAATCACCACTACGGTATCGCCTTTTTTGATGCTGTATTTCGGTTTGAATCTTGTATTCATTTCGATGCTGTTTTTCTTTTTTATGTACTATGCTCACCCAAAGGGGGCGCAAAGGTACGTTTATAATACTTCAGGAGCAAGAGAAATGATCTTCATATATCCTTTATCTCGCAATTCCCTGGCAACTGGTCCGAAAATACGAGTTCCTCTTGGCTCTTCTGCCTGGTTTAGCAATACCACAGCATTGTCGTCGAAACGGATGTAAGAACCATCTTTACGCCTTAACTTGTTTTTTGTACGGACAATTACGGCCTTAGTTACAGTTCCTTTTTTGATACCTCCAGATGGCAGCGCATCTTTAACCGTTACGACAATTTTATCACCGATACGGGCTATGTTCTGGCCACTATTGCCCAGTACACGAATACACAAAACTTCTTTTGCACCGCTATTATCAGCTACGTTTAGCCGGCTTTCCTGCTGTATCATTTTTATTCTTTTTTAAATTCCAGATTAGAGTTAAGAGTTACAACTCCGCTCCTAATCACAAATTATAAGGTTAATACGCTTCCAGTACTGTAATTCACTAATCATTTATTTCACTTTCTCCAACACTTCCACGAGTCTCCAGCGTTTAGTCTTACTTAAAGGACGCGATTCCATGATCTTCACCAGATCACCAATGCTGCACTCATCCTTTTCATCATGCGCATGGAATTTAGTAGTCTTTTTAACAAACTTACCATATATAGGGTGCTTAACTTTTCTCTCTACGGCAACTGTTATGGTTTTTACCATTTTATTGCTCGTTACAACCCCGGTTCTTACTTTTCGCAAATTTCTTTCAGCCATTTTATTAAATTTTAGCTTTAACCTTATAGCATTAGCTACAATTATCTCCGACGGTTTACTCTGAACAAACCATAACGGGTTTACACTGCCAGATTCTTTTTTTGCAACTCAGTTTTCAAACGCGCAAGATCTTTCCTGACTGCCCGGATGCTCATTGGATTCTCCAGCGGAGTAATGGCATGTGCAAACTCTAATTTCTTTAAACGCATTTCATCTTCCTGGATCCTGGACGTCAGGTCAGCCGCACTCATTTCTTTGACACTTTTTACGAAATCGATTTTCTTTGACATCTTGTTTCTTTTTACAACCTGCCAATGGGCAGGAGATTTTAAAATCGCAGGTTGCAGTAGAGCCTGCGCTTCCTTTTTCACAACACAGCTTATACCGTGTAATCTCTCCTGATGACAAACTTTGTTTTAATAGGCAATTTCTGTGCAGCAAGTTCAAAAGCTTCCTTTGCAACCTGTGCTGGTACACCATCCGCTTCAAATAAAATCCTTCCTGGTTGTACCACAGCAGCCCAATGATCCGGGGCACCTTTACCTTTACCCATCCTCACCTCAGCTGGCTTGCGAGTAATTGGCTTATCCGGGAATACCCGGATCCAGACACTTCCTTCTCTTTTCATATGCCGGGTCATTGCCTGGCGAGCTGATTCTATCTGGCGATCTGTTAACCAGATCGACTCCAGCGCTTTTAAGGCAAACGAACCAAACTCAATAGTAGCACCTCTTTTGGTGTCACCCTTCATTCGACCCCGCTGCATTTTCCTGTGCTTGGTTCTTTTAGGCTGTAACATATAAGTTCAAGTTTCGGGTTTCGAATTCAAGCTTTAGAAGCCAGTTCAAAACGGTTTGATAATTAGCTATTTTAGA
>JBBJOD010000343.1:0-5739 GCA_037721715.1 Chitinophagaceae bacterium
ACTTCGATCTAAGGATACCCCGAGCACCGTAAAATTTTTATTTTTAAACGTGTTGTAATTATTTACCAAATTGGGATTTTCCTGGCGACAAGGGCCACACCAACTGGCCCAAAAATCTACCAGCACATATTTACCTTTGAAAGAAGAAAGAGAAACCGGTTTTCCGTCCTTATCATTCTGAATAAAGTCAACGGCAGTAGAGCCAACGGAGCCAAATTTGCTATCCTCGACCATTGACTTTAAATAATTGCCATAATAACTTTGTTGAAGATTTTTCGACAGCGTAGCGTAGCGTGTTTCAATGATGCGTATATCGGTTGATAACTGGGCAGTAATTAATATCAGGAATGGCGTAACAGCAGAACCTTTTTTTTCACCCAGGAACTTGTCAACCGCGGTCTGAATTTCTTGTGTTATATTCTTCGACTGCTTATTTAAGCTGTCATTCATTCCATTCATTTTTCCCTGTTCAGTTATATGATTTAGTCTTGAAAACATTGGGTTAAAGGTATCCTGGAATTCAAGGTAATCGCGGTGCGATACAGAGCCCTGCACTTTCAGGTTTTGTATCTCATTTGCATCTCCACTTACTGTTACCTTGCTATTATCCAGAAAAAGCAATCCTTTTTTTTGAGAACCGGAAAATGCCAGGTGGAAATGTCCCGGTTCGGCTAGTTTACCCGTTAATGTGAATTTTTCACTGGATACCTGTCCCCTGGATATGGTATCGGATGCAATATTTGCATTTATCAGGTAGGCCATCGATTTCTCACCCACACCGGTGATTTTTCCGTTGATGACAAAACCGTTTTGCTGTGCAAAAAGAGCAATCGGAAATAAGATCAAAGCACCTAATATTTTTAACTGCATAACTTTTTTTGGTAGTGGCTAATAACTGGAATGTCTTTCTTTCAATATTTCTATAACGGTTTGCAAATTATGTCCTTTTGCGTTAAGTAAAAGCAAATAATGAAAAAGCAGGTCTGCTGATTCGTTCAAAAACAGGTCACGGTCATTGTCTTTCGCTTCTATAACCATTTCAACCGCCTCCTCCCCTACTTTTTGGGCGATCTTATTAAGACCTTTTTGAAATAACCGGGCGACGTAGGACTCTTCAGGTGAAACAAGTTTTCGGAGGTTAATTATCTCTTCAAGTTCCAACAGGAAATCTTTCCGCACGTTTTTTTCACCCCAGCAAGTATCCGCCCCGGTATGGCACACCGGGCCCAGGGGGTTTGCTTTTATTAATAAGGTATCATCATCGCAGTCAACTGCTATCTCACGGAGCATCAGGAAATTGCCGCTTTCTTCGCCTTTGGTCCATAAGCGCTTTTTGCTTCGACTGTAAAATGTAACCTTGCCGATCTGCATGGTCTTCTCAAGCGCTTCCTCGTTCATATAGCCCAGCATCAGCACCTTATCTGTTTTCTGATCCTGAATGATGGCAGGCGCCAGCCCATCTTCGAATTTCTTAAAATCTATTTTCAAAATATAGTGTATTAATATTCAACGATTTATCTGATAAAAGGCAATCACTATAAAGCAGGTAAAGGGCAGCCAGCGTATATTCATAACTCATCACTCATCCTCGCCCTACAGCCGCATTTCAATGCCTTCCAACCGCAAATATCGCTTCAATTCAGGTATACCAATTTCTTTGAAGTGAAAAATGCTCGCAGCAAGTGCCGCATCGGCATTTCCCTCTTGAAATATATGGGTAAAATGAGCCATGGTTCCACCTCCGCCGGAGGCAATAATGGGGACGGCCAGTTTTTCCGCCAGCATGCTGGTTATACCAGTGGCGAATCCTTTCCTGGTACCGTCATGGTTCATGCTGGTTAATAACACCTCTCCTACACCCCTGTCTACAGCTTCTTTAGCCCAGTCTATACAACGCGCAGATGTCTTCAGCCTGCCGCCATTTAAGTATACATACCATTGCCCGTCGTCTTCCATTTTGGAATCAATGGCAAGCACCACACACTGGCTGCCAAACTCTCGCGCCAGGTTATTGATTAAGGAAGGATTTTTGAAAGCAGATGTATTGACAGATATCTTATCGGCGCCATTTTTCAATAATATGTTTACATCTTCCACGCTGCTGATCCCACCTCCTACCGTAAACGGGATGTTAATGTGTCGGGCGATGCGGTTAACCAGTTCACTCAAGGTTTTTCGCTTTTCAACGGTGGCTGTGATATCCAGAAACACCAGCTCATCCGCTCCCTGGCTTGCGTAGAAACTGCCCAACTCTACGGGGTCACCGGCGTCACGTATGTTCTCAAAGTTGACACCTTTCACTGTTCTTCCATCCCGGATATCCAGGCATGGAATGATTCGCTGGGTTAACAATGCCAGTTGTAATTTAAAATTGATTGAAAGTATTACTTATAGACCAAACCTGAACGCTTTACGGGGTGAAAAAGCAATGGCGAACCTATCAGCCAAATCGCCTGAGTTCATCCAGTGAAATCCTGCCCTCATAGATTGCTTTCCCTACAATAGCTCCTTTGCAACCTGCGTTACGAAGGTGGTCCAGGTCGTTTATGGAACTGACCCCGCCGCTGGCGACAAAGTGAATACCAGGAAATTTACCGACGATGCTTTTATATAATTCAATCGCCGGGCCTTCCAGCAAGCCATCCCGACTTACATCTGTACAAAATATGTTGCTGATACCTTTTTCAATATATTTCTGTAGAAAGTCGTATACCCAGATTGCGGTTGTCTCCTGCCAGCCACTTACTGCTATTTTTTCTTCCTTTACGTCGGCACCCAGGAAAAATTTTTTTGTTCCGTATTGCTTAAGCCAGTGGCTAAAACCATCCTCGTCTTTAACTGCCATGCTGCCAATCGTTGCCATGGCCGCCCCGGAACCAAATACAATTTCCAGGTCTTTGTCTGATTTAATTCCTCCGCCGAAATCTATCACTAGATTCGTTTTCCCGGTTACTGCTTCAAGCACTTTCCAATTCATCACCCTGCCCGATTTTGCACCGTCCAGGTCAACAAGGTGCAATCGATTTAAGCCGGTATCCTCAAATTGCCTCGCCACTTCGAGGGGATGCTCATTATAAATTTTTTTCTGCTCATAATCTCCCTGCGTAAGCCGAACACACTTTCCGTCGATGATGTCAATGGCAGGAATTATTTCAAAAACTGCCGGTTTCTCACCGGCATTGTTAGTTGCTTTTCTTATGATCATTAGGCGCTTTATTTGATCCAACACCTGCTGCATGCCTGATATTACCTCTTTTTCAGTGAAGCGGACAATGGCAATACCCTTATCAATCAGTAATTTGTCTCTTTGCGGGTCAGGTTTCCTGTCTTCTAAAATATGGGAAGTGCCGGCTATTTCTACTGCTATCTTAAATTCGTGGCAATAAAAGTCAAGTACATAAGAAGAAACCGGATGGCGCCGCTTAAATTCTGCACCGAGTTTTCCCTCTTCTAAATGAGCCCACAGTGTTTTCTCGGTGGTGGAAATAAAATTCCTTAATTCTTCAGCTTTCTGGAAAACGAGTTTGCTGGCACCATAAAACATATCATCAGACATACCTTGTTTCATAAGTTTATTAACGGTATTGCGGTGGTTAGATTATCAATCTTGCCGCATAATTTTTAGCCGTTCCTTGTGGTTCTCTTCTTATTGTTATTCCATTCTCAGAAAATTATTAATTATGAGTTCACCGACATCTGCGCTTTTTTCCGGATGAAACTGAACCCCATAAAAATTATCCCTGTGAAGTGCCGCGCTATAATGTGTAATATAATCTGCTACTGCAATGGTATGGTCACCCAAAGACGCATAGTAACTGTGCACCAGGTAAATAAACGAATTCTCCGGCACGTCTGTAAACAATGCCGATTTCAGATGAAAGATATTATTCCAGCCAATCTGTGGCACTTTGAAACGGGCGGTAGCCAATTCCGTTTCATTGTTGTCGTTAGAAGGCGGTGTAAATTTCTTTACCTGTTCAGCAAAAATGCCAAGGCATTCGATATCATTTTCCTCAGAATGCGCACACATTAACTGCATACCCAGGCAAATGCCAAATACCGGTTGTCGAAGTTCCCGGATAACCCCGTCCAAGTTCCGATCTTTCAGGTATCGCATTGCAGTACTGGCTTCACCTACACCCGGAAAAATTACTTTATCTGCCGATTGTAAGGCCTGGTGGTCATCTGTTACGGTGGCTTCTACACCAATTCTTTCCAACGCGTACAAGACCGACTGAATATTTCCTGCGTTGTATTTAACAATGGCGATTTTCATACAAATTTCTTACAAAATTCCCCCTATGAACTCCTTCGTATCTTGATAAACATCCACGCTGTTACCTAACGCCTTTATATAAGCGCTACCGATGATGGCCCCGTTGGCATGCATGCAAGCGGCACTAAATGTCTGCCTGTCTTTTATCCCAAATCCGACAAGTACCGGGTTAATCAATTTCATGTTCTTAAGGCGTTCGAAGTACGACTGCTGGCTATCAAAATTGGTATCCTTGCCCGTGGTGGATGAAGAAGATACCGCATAAATAAAACCGGTACTTAATTCGTCGATCTTACGGATACGCTCTTCTGAAGTTTCAGGGGTAACCAGGAAAATAAAACTCAGTCCATATTTCCGTATCAGTCCGCCATATTCATTTTCGAATTCATAAATCGGCAAATCGGGTAATATCAGTCCATCTACTGCCAGGTCGGCAGCGTGCTGGCAAAATTTTTCGAATCCATATTGCAGCAAGGGGTTCATGTATCCCATCAGCAATATTGGCAAATAAACCTGGTGACGGAAACCTCGCAGTTGTTCAAATAAGCGCGCGATGTTCATTCCATTGTCAAGAGCCACCATATTGCTTTGCTGAATAACGGGCCCATCGGCCAAGGGATCGCTATAGGGCATTCCCAATTCGATCATGTCCACGCCATTCTCCTGCAACGCCAGCATAACGGGCAAGGTGCTGTCTAGCAATGGATAACCTGCTGTACAATATACATTAAGGATATTTTGTTTCTTGCTTTGAAATAGTGTTTCTATTCGGTTCATGTGGGCGTTGATGAGTGGGTGAATGGATAATGGTCATTGGTCATTGGTGAGTGGTCAATGGTCGATGTAGAATGGTGAATGGTCAATGAAATAAACGCTAGACATCTGATAGTTAATTGATAAATTATTAAAGGGTATCAGGTGACACTTATCGCAATTGCCCGTTACTCATAACTAATCATTTATAATTCATCACTCATCACTCAATATTCACACATCAAACTTCCCTTCACCATTCACCATTGACTATTGACCATTCACCTCCTCATTCATCGATTTCATATACGTCGCCATATCCTTATCGCCCCTTCCGCTTAGGCAGACAACAACGCGGTCGGTTTCTACCAGGTTTAACTGGCTCAGCACAGATAACGCGTGGGCCGTTTCAAGCGCCGGAATAATCCCTTCGAGTTTGGCAAGATGAAAAGCCGCCTTCAATGCTTCATCATCAGTGGCACTTAAAAAGGTACCCCGGCCGCTCTCGAAAAGGTGGGCGTGGAGGGGGCCGATGCCCGGGTAATCAAGGCCGGCGGAAATACTATGCGGTTCTACCACCTGGCCATCAGCCGTTTGCATTACCAGGCTTTTACTTCCATGTAAAACCCCTGGCGTTCCCAACTGGGTAGTTGCGGCACTTAATCCGCTGTTAATGCCATGCCCCGCTGCCTCTACAGCAACTAGTTTTA
>JBBJOD010000344.1:0-5737 GCA_037721715.1 Chitinophagaceae bacterium
CTTCAAACGGTTTTTAGGTATTACTTTAAAAGGCTGGAGCGCTAATATCAGCCCATTTGGTGAAGCATGGGGAAACTTCGGACTAACAGGCGGCATTATATTTATGTTTTTTTTTGGATTGTTATTTAACTTCTTTCTGTTCTCGATATTAAGGATCGCTATCAGATATCCTTCCATCATACTCTGGTTTCCTTATTTATTTTTCTACGCACTTAGTATTGAGAATGATGTGCTTACCATGGTCAATTCATTTAGCAAGGCTGCACTTTTCACCTGGCTGGTATACAAGTATTTCCCTAAAATATTTAAGTTAAAAATTTGATCATACAGGTATTGAAAAATTGGGCAATCCGTGCATGTTTTTGTTAGAAAACCTACTTAAAAAGCCGATGAATATTGTATGATGAAAACCGCTCTTATTACCGGTATTACAGGACAGGATGGAGCCTATTTAAGCGAACTGCTATTACAGAAAGGGTACCGCGTTATAGGTTTGACCAGAAGTTATAATCAAACTAATTTCAAGAGCTTACATTATCTGGGTATCCTTGATCAGATCGTATTGGAGGATTGCGACCTTACCGATATTACCCAGATACTCAAGATCCTCTATAAATATAAGCCAGATGAAATATACAACCTGGCAGCACAAAGCTCTGTATCCCTTTCATTTAACCAGCCTATTGGTACCATTCAATTTAATATCATTTCCGTGTTAAATTTATTGGAGGCAATAAAAATGGCTAGTCCAATTAGTCAAATCAGGTTTTACCAGGCCTCCAGCAGCGAAATGTATGGTCTTGTGAAAGATCTCCCTATCACCGAGTCTACCGTCTTCCATCCCTTAAGCCCTTATGCCATCTCAAAAGCAAGCGCACATTGGCTTACTGTAAATTACAGGGAGTCTTATGGTCTTTTTACTTCGTGTGGTATCTTGTTCAACCATGAATCTTATCTTAGAAGCGAAAATTTCTTCATGAAGAAAGTGATTCATGAGTCATTGCGAATAAAGTATAATTTACAAAATAACCTCCTGGTAGGAAACATAGAAATTAAAAGAGATTTCGGATACGCCAAAAAATATGTAGAAGTGATGTGGCTAATGTTACAACAAGATAAGGCGGATGACTATATTATAGGTTCCGGTAGATCGATCTCGTTACGAAGCATCATTGAACACATATTTAAGCGCCTCAGTATTACAGCGGATAAATTAATCATTGACAAGGCGTTATTTCGGCCTACTGATATAATTGACATTTATGGAGATAATACAAAGGCTAAGAGTATGCTGGGATGGGACTATCAAACTGATTTTTTTGACGTAATTGATATTATGTTAGACGAAGAAGAAAAAAACAAATTTACTATGAATGGCAGGTAAAATTAAGGTGGTATTTTTTCAACGAAAACCCTTTCCTTTTCATAAAAGCCTGGAATACATATTTGATGATGTTCGCAGCCGGATGCCTGTTTCCATTCAATGCTTTAAAAAAGTATTTCGTTTTCATAGCAAAGGCATATTAAAGCGTTTATTCATCGTATCGGAAGCATATGTAAACCAGAAAGATGTAAATCATGTTACCGGAGACATTCATTTTTCCGCAGTATTACTTACACGAAGAAAAACGTTGCTTACCGTACTGGATTGTGGAATGTTATCAAGTTCCTCTGGCCTTAAGCATAGCGTACTAAAATATTTCTGGTTTACACTCCCTTTAAAGAGATGCGCACTGGTGACGGTAATTTCACAGGCAACCAAGGATGAATTGTTAAAGTATACTACGTATCCTGAGTCTCAGATTCATGTTATCCCGGTTGCCATTTCGCCTGAATATACTTATTCACATAAAGTTTTCAATAAGCGGCCTGTAATATTGCAGATAGGTACTACCCTCAATAAGAATATCGACCGATTGATTCAAGCCCTTAGTGGAACCGACTGTCACCTGAGTATCATCGGTACCCTATCAGATAGTAATGCCAGGTTATTGGCTGAAAATAAAGTAAGTTATTCCAATGCTTCCAATCTCACACAGGAACAGCTTATCCGCGAGTATAAAAATTGCGACATCGTGAGCTTTGTATCTACTTATGAGGGATTTGGAATGCCTATTGTAGAGGCAAATGCTATCGGACGGCCAGTTGTAACCAGTAATATTTTATCGATGCCGGAGGTCGCCGGAAATGCGGCTTGCCTTGTTGACCCGTTTAGCGTTGACGACATAAGGGAAGGAATTCTGAAAGTAATTAGCGACCACGAGTACCGTGAACTTTTAATTAGAAACGGCCTGGTCAATTGCAAACGATTTGACCCAGGCAAAGTGGCGGACATGTACTTACAATTGTACCTCAGGTTGTCAACTGGGAAAAACACAAACGACAGCTATCCGGCAGTATGAAGAGGCTATTAATATTTGTGGATTGGTTTCTTCCGGGATATAAAGCCGGTGGCCAAATACAGTCATGTGCAAATCTTGCTTATGCATTAAAGGACACAGTAGAAATTTTTATTGTCACTAGTGACAGAGATATGGGTGACGACCAATCATACAAAGAAGTGGAGACTGATGTATGGACATTACTTGAACCTACTATCAGCGTTAAATATTTAAAGCCTGAAAATCGCGGATACCAAGTCATCAAATCAATCATCTTTTCAGTAGAGCCGGATTGTATTTACCTTAATAGTATGTTCTCGTTAAGCTTCACTCTTTTACCTCTTGAGGCTTGTAATAAAAACTTTTTTAAAACGCGAGTGGTGTTGGCTCCTCGCGGCATGTTACATGTTGGCGCCCTTCAATACAAACGAATAAAGAAGAAAGTGTTTTTCAGGATATTTAAGCTTAGGGGTTTTCAGAAAAAGCTACTATTTCATGCCACTGATCAAACTGAGGAAGCGGATATTAAAAAAATATTTGGAAAGAAAGTTGCGATTGCTGCCGTAAAAGATTTTCCAACAGTCAAGCAGGATGCGCTTAAGTTTTTAATTAAAAATCCCGGTACACTTAAGTGCTTATTCATTTCAAGGATTTGTCCTACAAAAAACCTTTATTTCCTGCTGACTACTTTAAAGCAGGTAACTGGTAGAGTATTTCTTACCATAGCAGGGCCGGTGGAAGATGAAAAATATTGGGATAAGTGCACCAGCCTGATCGCAGGAATGCCCGGTAATATCACGGTGCAATACATTGGACCTCTTGCTAACCAACTATTGCCTGACATTTACAGGCAGCATCATCTATTCTTTTTGCCAACCTTTGGCGAGAATTTTGGTCATGTTATATTCGATGCTCTTTTAAATGGCAGGCCTGTTGTGATAAGCGATAATACTCCATGGAAGGGCTTACCGGAGAAGGGGATTGGATGGGACATTTCTTTGAATGAAACACAGTCATTTGGTAACGCGATTGAGCAAGCGGTTGGTTGGACCCAGGAAGTTTTTGATTCCTTCTGCACTAAAAGCTGGACGTTCGCTAAAACATACCTGAATGGATCAGATTTGAGAACGGAATATATAAAATTGTTTAATTAGATAAATTTCCATGCAGGGAGAGGTAGATTTAAGTAAATATAATAACGACTGGTATACGGTCCGGATTGGAGCATCCCGGGTTAAACAATTGGCCTGGTACCTGGTTAACATTATTTTCTTTATAAATCCGCTGAATTTTAATAGTAGCAGTAAAGTTTGGCTTTTAAAATTGTTTGGAGCACGAATGGGAAGAAATGTTATCATTAAACCCGGAGTAAATATAAAATATCCCTGGTTGTTGGAGATAGGAGATTACTCGTGGATTGGCGAGAAAACCTGGATAGATAACTTAACGGGAGTTTTTATAGGTAAAAATGTATGTATTTCACAGGGAGCCATGCTACTTACTGGTAATCATGATTATAAGAAGGTCAGTTTCAATCTCATGGTGAGCGGAATTAATTTGAATGATGGTGTATGGATAGGAGCCAGGTCTGTTGTGTGTCCTGGAGTTACCTGCGAAACACATGCGGTGTTAACGGCTTTATCAGTAGCAACCAGCAACCTGTCAAGCTATAAGGTTTACCAGGGAAATCCCGCCAGGGTAATTCGCGAAAGAACCGTTGAGTAGTTAGATACCGTATCTTAATGTCACTTACCAGGTTCCATCACAGCAATGAAATTGAACAGCAATAATGAAGAAATTGATTTTTGTAAATAAGTTCGGACCATTAAGCAATGCGGTAACCGGAAAGAATGCAAAAGAGCTCGCAGACTTTTTAGTTAACGACAACATCGAAGTCACCTTCGTATGTATGAAGGCCGATTACAAGGTTTCTTCCAACAGTTCAGATAATAGCGGAAATGCTTACACGATAAAAGAATTAAGGAATTATTATAGTGGCAATTCTCCTGTTATTCGTCTCCTGGTAAGTTTAGTTGATGGTTTCCGTTTATGGCTTACTTCCGTTACAAGAAAAAGTGATGCTGTTATTGTGATGACTGATCCGCCGTTACTTTTTTTTTGGTTCCAGCTGTTCAGGTCTTTTTCAAAGCGAAAACTGTACTACTGGACAATGGACTTATATCCTGAAGCATTTGTAGCGGGAAAGTTTATAAAGGCGGGTAATTTATTTTACAAGTTTCTACATAAAATTGTCTACAGCAAAGCCCCTGATTTTGCCATCATCTTGGGTAACAAACAACTAGAATTTTTAGAAGATAAGTTCAATAGCTCGCTGCCAAATGTAATAATTCCCTGTGGTGTAATTGAAACAAATGGTGTTAGAGATTGTAACGGAATCAAAGATAACAAGAGCATGATCACTTTTGGCTACGGCGGAAATGTAGGCGAAGCGCATGATGCTGAATTTTTGGTTTCATTTATCAATCAACTTGATCCTGAAAAGCATGAAATTCTTTTGAGTCTGTACGGGTCAAAAGCCAACTATGTGAAGCAACTCGCCCAGGGAAAGAAAAACGTTATTTTCAAGGAATTTTTAAGTTATCCCGATATCTCCTGCATAGATATTAATATAGCTACTCTGTTGTCTGATTGGGATCATATATGTGTGCCTTCCAAAGCCGTGACTGCAATTTGCTGTGGTAGCGCTTTGCTTTTAAACACTACCAGGGAAGCGGATGCATGGAATATGTTCAAAGAGGGATCATGGCTTATTGAAACGGGAAAAGATTATGACCTTCTGATAAAAGAGTATTTGGATGGGTTAGATCAGGCGTCGATAAACGGAAAAAGATTGATGGCAAAAGGATTGGCTAAAAACGAGATATCCAGGAAAATGGAATCTTTGAAGAAGTTCGCTTCTATGGTACATTCTCAAGTTTAATTTAAGTGGTGCTATTTGAAAAGTAATGTCTGCTATTTCGGTATATACCTCATTAATCCGTTCTTCTTTTCCTGTAAAAAGTTTGCAAATATTAATCTGTTGAGCCAATGAATATCAATAGCAATGAAATCGAATTCGAATCTAGTGCTCATGGTGCGGGGGTGAAGAAAGTATTTATTAATTCACTGGATACAGCTACCAAACTTACCCAGTTCGCTTATGGTAAGCTGTTAGCGGGTGAAAATGTAGAAGAACATATGCATCCTTCAATGGAAGAGTTTTTTTATATCTTAAAAGGAGATGGAGTTTACGTTATTGATCATTCACTTGTTAAGGTATCACCGGGAGTGATAGTTCAAATACCTGCCGGAATTACGCATGCCTTATCTACTGTCGGCTCAACGCCATTGGAATT
>JBBJOD010000345.1:0-5735 GCA_037721715.1 Chitinophagaceae bacterium
CTACAAATTCCAATATGTCGTCATATCCCCTTTCCTTGAATGCGGTCTGTAGCAAAAATCTGTCATCCGAGTCGTCTTCAGCTATCAGGATAAAAAGCTTGCGCATTACATGAAGATATAAAAAAGAGCAAAAATAAAAAATTTTAAACCTGCTATCGTCAGCTTCCCGTTGCCAAATTTATGTGCGGCGCATATAAATATACTTTACAAATTGCGGGCATTTACGTAAATCAATGTATAATTTTACTGATCTGTAAAAATTTAAAACACTACAAATGGAAAATCAAAATAGCTCAGATAGAACTTCTGGCCAGCAAGATAATTCAAGCGCTATATTCGGCGTTTCTTCCGACGCTATCGTCCAGGGATTGCATAATGGAGAATTTATTGATACTGCAAATATGACAGCAAATCCGGGTGACGCTGAAAAGATAGTTAATGAGCAAGACCAACATGAAATCGTCAATCCGGCTGAAGAGGACTTTACTGAAGAGCCCGTGCAAAACCCGTCGGCTGACAATTCTATCGAAAAACAGGAACTTTTATCCGAACCCGTTGAAGGCGATCTAATTGACGACGGTATTGACAAGGAGGGAGAAATTGAAAAAGGACGGAGTTGAGAGCCAATTACGGAACTGAGTGTGCTGCATAGAGGTCACTACGCTAAAAGAGGCTGTATCAAAACTAATTGAGGCAGCCTTTTTTATTTCTGGTTTCTTAGACTGGTTTATCCACAACGGATAAGTTTTTTATTTTAAAGTTGATTTTTTTAAGTTGGTCTTTGTACACATTGGTAGCGTATAGACAGCTCTCGTCTCTCAAGAATAATTGATATATAATCCTTCTAAAACGGAAAAAGGCTGCCTCAACTTTTGAGACAGCCCCTTTTTTTTGTTTACAGTCTTATAGCCGTCTAAGATCTTTTGAAACCACCTGCTACCAGTGAAATTACAAAGAGAACTATAAAAATGTAAAAGAGTATTTTTGCGATATCGACTGCACCTGCAGCAATACCACCAAAACCAAAAATTGCAGCTATAATAGCTATTACCAGGAAAATAATTGTCCAACGTAACATAATAAAAAGTTTTAAAGGTTAAGAATCATGTGTAAAGAGAATTTAGATTCCTCTCGCTATTAATCATATTCTACTATCTTAATTTTGTGCCAAGGTTACGGCGGTTAAAAAAATTTATTGCAGAGATATATTGTGCAAATAATTTCCCATATAAATACCGTCTACACAATTATGCTGGTCGGGATGGTATTCTCAGGTAGTGGTACTCGTTATACTTCGTTTTTTGTTAAGGCTCCGGCACGAAGAAGGATTTATTGCTACTCCACAGGAATAAAAATGGTAAAGATGGTTCCCTGTTCTGGTATGCCATTGGCGACAATCGTACCTTTATGATTAATAACAATCCGCTTAACTATCGACAAACCAATACCTCTTCCAACGAAGCCCGACTGTTGGTTATGCAATCGCTGAAATAATATGAAGATTTTTTCATTGAACCTGTTATCGAACCCAATGCCATTGTCTTCAACAATAATTTTATGGTATAAACGATGCTTACTATTTACCCGGCTGACACGAATATTGATCTGGGGTGTAACACCTTGTCTTGAAAATTTAAGTGAATTGTCAAGTAAGCACATGAACATCATGTAAAGCTGCCTGGCATAACCTGTGACAGGTGGCAGAATATCATGACGCAACAACACATTTTTAGTTTTTAGTTCCTCCCCAAGTTCTGCAATTACCCGTAGCAACACTTCATTCAACTCTACCCTGCCTATCTTTTCTAATGGCTGAATGATGTTGGTATATGTAACAACGTCATTTATGCGATCCTGCATATTGACCACGGACGCCTCTACCCTGGCTAAAATAAGCTTAACTTCCTCATCCAATGCGCCCGAGTGCTTTAGCAACAACCGGCTGCTAAATGTTCTTAGCTTACGTAGTGGTTCTTGCAAATCATGTGAGGCTACATGAGCAAGTTGCTCCAGTTCTTCATTCGACCGGTGTAATTTTTCTATATTGATCTCCAGGTCTTTTTGATACCTGAGTCTCTGCCTAAGCGACCTATTCAGGAAGTAAAAACTTGTGACAAATATAAAACAGGTAAAAAATAAAACAATCTTCAGGTAACTGGATGTAATGTTCTCATAAAACTTTTTTTTTACAAAATTCTGAATCAACATTTCCTGTTCTTCATTAACCAGGTCCTGAATCTCTTGTTGTAATGTAGTCATGATCGCTTTGCTTCTAAATAATGCCTCACTTTGTGATGTGGTATCCTGGTTACTGGCCTTGTTTATAAGCAGGTAAAGTGTACTTAGTCGAAGTTTCAGTGTTGAATGAATCATTGCCAGTTTATTGCGAACATCACCTTCACTGGAAGTGTGTAAGGTCAAGGAGTCGATAGCCTCCTTAATTTTAAACCGATGATTTTCAAATGGCTGAAGGTATACGCTGTCCCTTGTAAGCATGTATCCCCTTGCTGAAGTCTCCAGGTTGAAAATGTATGTATTCAGGAGCTGAATTTCATATAATCCTTTATAAGTATTTTCAACCGAGCGGTTGTATTTCATTAAAAACTCCAATTGACTGAAAAACACCAGGGATAAGATGACTAATATAGAAATTGATACAATGAAAGCACTATATATATAAATAAATCGGTGCTTCATGGTGAGTTTTCTTCGATTTGGGGAATTCCTTACACAGGTGTTATAATATTCCTGGGCGTTTAAGGTTATGAATGAACGTGTAAGATATTTACTTTATTAATTATAGTCAAATTTAACGAACGATGGACGCAAAAGTCAGGAAGCATGAATATTTGGAGTACTGCTTGTAATAGATAAGCAAATCATGTACATATGCTGCATCAACATCTCACTCAAAGGCAACATCTAAAAATTTTACCTCAGCAAATACAATTATTGAATCTTTTTCACCTGAATACCCTGGAACTAGAACAGAGAATTCAACAGGAGATAGAGGAAAATCCCTTACTAGAGGAAGTACCTGCAGATGACGATGTAACTTCCGAAAAATACAATCGGGAAGCGCTGCAAGATTACAAAGATTATGAAGAATATGCTTATGATGACTACCCTGATTATAAAACCGAATACGAAAATTACTTTAATAGCGATAAAATACCAGAGAAAGCACTACCTGAAACAACCGATTTCCGCAAGTTAGTAAAAGAGCAGTTTGAGTACCTCAATTGCACTGATGAAGATAAGATGCTGGCACACCATCTTATCGATTCTCTTAGTGAAGACGGGTTACTTGAGCAAGACTTGCAGGACATTGCCAATGATGTTTCTTTTAGGTGCAAGAAATGGATAGAAACGGAAGACCTGCAGAAAGTTTTGGATAAAATCCAGGAATTGGAGCCTGCTGGCGTTGGTGCCCGCAGCATACGCGAATGCCTGCTGTTACAGCTGAAGCGAATGAATGGTAAACGGCCGGATGTAAAGATGGCTATTCTACTGCTGGAGGTTCATTTTTCTGAACTGAGCAGCCGCAATATGGATAAGATCATGGCGCTTCTAAATATCGATGAAGAAGAAATCAAGATCATCCTAAAACTGGTTGCTTCTTTAAAGATGAAGCCGGTTACTAACCTCACCAGCACGAGTGCCAATCTGAATATCATCCCTGACTTCGTAATGACCAATGAAGATGATTCACTGGAAGTGTCGCTACATCGCCAGCGCTCAAGTAATCTTCATATCAACAAGTCGTGGATGGACAGGGTTAAGAGCACGGAGTCTAATGTAAATGCCGATAAAGCCACCCGCCAATATGTTCGTAACAAAATGAACTCTGCACAATGGTTCATTTCTGCCATCCAGCAACGCGAGTCTACTATGCTCAACGTTATGAAAGCGATTGTAAAACTACAGTACAATTATTTCCTGGAAGGCGATATAAAAATGATCAAGCCAATGATCCTTAAAAACGTTGCTGACATTGTCGGTGTTGACATATCAACCGTTTCGAGGATTACGAGCAATAAATACGTGGCAACTCCCTTCGGAACGCTTTTACTGAAAGACCTTTTTACTGAAGGTATCAGTAACAGCGAGGGTGAAGTGATAAGTAACCGCGTTATACAGACAACTATAGAAGAAGTGATTGAAACAGAAGATAAACAAAGACCCTATACAGACCAGCAACTGGTTGCTATCCTCTCTTCTAAAGGATTTTCCATTGCCCGGCGTACGGTGGCAAAATATCGAGAAATTCTACAAATACCTGTCGCACAAATGCGTACTTTATGGGCTTAAATTTTTAATAAGATCTACATCAAACAATAACACATGCAAAAGATACTTGTAATTGATGATGACAGGGATATGTGTTTATTGCTCAAGCGGTTTCTTGATAATCATGGATTCACGGTTTCGCTTGCATTTAACAGCAAACAGGCGCTCGAAACCCTGGAACTTACAGAACCACTCATGGTTTTTTGTGATTTTAGACTGGATAACAATGACGGCAAAACGATGCTGCTGAAAATTAAAGAAGTAAATCCCCGATTGCCCGTATTAATTATTACCGGGTATAGTGATATTCACATAGCAGTGGGGGTGATGAAACTAGGAGCCTATAACTACCTTACCAAGCCCATTATCCCTGACGAGATACTACTTTCGATACATGAAGCATTGAACGCAACCGGGAAAAAAACGAGGTTGAGGTCAACGATACCAGGCATGGAAAAGGCAGAACAAAACGAGGGCGCTTTACCAGGTAATGATGCTTATTGCTTCGACAAGAGTGAGGTTTTAAGAAACATCGATAACTTGATTACAGAGGTTGCACACACGTGTAACAGCCTGTTAATTTATGGTGAAAGCGGCACAGGAAAAGAAACAATCGCACGCGAAATTCACAAACGCAGCAGGCGCTCAACAAAGCCTTTCGTAGTAATTAATTGCAGTGCAATGTCAAAAGAAATGGCGGCAAGTGAATTGTTTGGCCAGGAAAAGGTTTCCCTTGCAGGATCATTTCAGCAAAAAACCGGCAACCTGGAACTTGCGCAAGGCGGAACTATTTTTTTAGACGAGATTTCAAGCTTACCGCACGATGTAACCCTTTCCCTTTTCCGGGTGATGGAGGGTGGCAAAATAAGGCGGGTAAGCGGTGTGAAGGACATCTATCTGGATGTACACATAATAATAGCTAACAGTGAAGACCTTCCGGGTACCGCGCAAGTGGGCAAGCCTGGTGAAGAGCTGTTCCATAAATTTAATAAATGTAGCCTCACATTGCCTCCGTTACGTGAACGCAAAGAAGATATCATGGTATTTGCCCATCATTTTCTACAGCACCAGAACCTTGAACTGGGAAAGAATTTATTAGGCTTTTCTGAAGAAGCGGAAGAAGTCCTTTTAAATTATAACTGGTATGGCAACCTCAGGGAACTTAAAAACGTAGTGAGGCGAGCTGTTCTTTTGACGGACGGTGAATATGTGAGGGATCGCTCTTTGCCCTTTGAAATATGTAACTTTAACAAACTACTTTTTAAAAATATCAATAACGAACAGTCTCTTACACATCCAAAACCAACTTCATTAATGGTAAGTTCTATTCCCCGAACCTTGCTACATGAAAACAGCCTGAAGGAAGTAAGTATTGATGCGGAATATGAGATGATCCTGGAAACCCTTAAACAATCAAATTTCAACAAAAGTAGAGCCGCTCGATA
>JBBJOD010000346.1:0-5724 GCA_037721715.1 Chitinophagaceae bacterium
AGATTTTCAAAAAAAATGGTGTAAAATGATGACTGGGAGGGGGTGAGTAGTTACCTTTTGAGTTGGCCGACGTTGCCGTAAAAATTGCTATTAGCAGGCAAGTATCGACCTTTCTGTTTCCACTAGTTGATTTTTTAAATTTAGTTTTGCTACCTCAATTAGTTAGGAAACCTAAATAATTATCTATATAAGCGACAGGGGCCAATGTTCTGAGCTGTCCGTTTCTCAATTCCATTTCTTTTCTTGAAACACATGCATGATCAAACTTGGAAAAACTTAGCGGATAATTTGCAATGCATCCGGAAAAGCATTTGAACTTGCGAATTGATTTAATCCGTATCAAATGGCTTATAACAATATTGACCAGGCTGTTACTATTCCTGTAAACAGGGATATTCAGAATTTTTCCATGCAGCTTTATCAACAGAGCGAAAGGCGCCGGCAAGAAGAGACTCAAAACCAAAAAGATGATCTAGCACGCCAGGATCAACTGGCAAAGTATGTTGGAGACCAATTCAGTGATAAACATTTTTTGACTGGTACCGCATATGATCCGGTAATTGATGGTATGGTTGCGGATGCACATAAAAGAAACTCAGAGTTAATCAGAAAGGATAGTAAAGTGAGACTTGCAGATGTAAGCTATGGCATTCAGCAAGACGTGAACAAGATTACAGAGATGTCTACAAAAATTAAAGCTGTCAGAGCGTCCATAGCTGCTCAGAGGAGAGTTTTCGAAAAACAACCGGGGGTAGACGCAGATGCCTGGGAGAAGCTGGCATTAAATAGTGCGTTTTATTATACTGACCCAAAAACAGGTGTTAAGGCTTTGAAGAAAGCTGAAGAGGTTGATATGTCCAAGGATTACTTTGTAGATGAGATCGTTCTTATTTATCATAAACAAGATGGAATTTAATACAGCGAATCTTTAGCAATACACTATAGGAAATTCATTCAGGTAGATTGAACTGTCGCTGGCAAACAATAAATAATCAGGGTATGCATTTCGTTATAGCAGATGGATTATCCGGCTTTACGACCGATCCTCAATTTTGGCATCAATAGCCAGCAATTATTCGCCGGATAAAATTATTATAGGTTTTCTCAAACTGTGAATAGTATTAAAATGAGCATCTATTCCATCATTGGGAAAAAACCACCTCTTTTTGTAAGATCCTGAAATTAACACCAGGTAACCATTCAGGTAATTTCTCTATTATATCATTGAAAATGACTGAGCTACGTAGTTTTTATATAAGTGTCTGGTCTTCTTCGAGCGATAAGTAAAAAACGGTACACCAGTTGCCTATAGTTGGATGTAGTCTTCATAGGATAACATCGGCCCCCTGGTAAGAACCAGGGGGCTTTGAATTAAAATCGTTAAGAAGTGCATAAATTACATCCTGGTACTTCCATGATAACACCCCGAGCGTCTGTTGTAAGATGAAAAATCTTTACCCCTTTAACAAGCTTTCAGATTTTCGCATAAAGACAATCAGTAAAAATCATAAAAAAATACTTTTATTAGGGAAACTAAGTTGTTTCATAATCAGACTTCGCAAACGCAGTCAGAAAAAGTATAGATAAATAGTTACTGCAAACAACACGCACATCCGGGTGGTTTCATTGTTGCGATAGTGGTATGAGCAATGTCATAAACATAACCGGCAAAAATGTATCACCCAACTATCAGCAGGAGTAGTGACCAGCTATTCTATCAACCTGATCTTGGCAACCATCAATGTGATCAGTAAGCCGAGGCATCCGATGACGGCATAAGAATATCTCAGGCTGGAGGCGGCGGATATGTATCCGATTAAAGGCGGACCCATTAAAAATCCCAGGTAACTCACACCCGACACTATGGCAAGTGCCATACCGGCTGGAACTTTTTCATTTTTACCGGCTACACTGTAAAGGGTTGGTACTATGCTCGACACACCTATACCTACCATCATAAATCCGATAGTTGCAGAAATAATGTAGGGAAAAATGACAGAGACAGCCATACCTGCAGAAATGACCAGGCCGCTTAATTGCATGGTTCGTTTTCTTCCGATTCTGGTAATTACAGAATCGCCCATAAATCTGCCCATTGCCATCATCACCATAAAAGAGGCATAGCCTAATACCACTAATGATGATGGAGCAATAACAATCTCTTTAAAATAGACGCCACTCCAGTCGAACATGGCGCCTTCAGTAGCCATGCTGCAAAATCCTATAATACCAAGCTGTAACAAATCTCCTTCAGGCTTAACAAAAAAGTTACGCTTGCCTTCAGAAAGTTCCGGTTTGCCTGCAACCAGGTATTTGTGGTTTAAAAGTATATTTAACCATATTAACGGTACGATCAGCAAGAAATGCAGGTATGGGACAACGTGCAAGTTAATCATCAACAAACCGATCAATGCACCCACAAAACCAGCTATACTCCAGGCTCCATGAAAAGAGGCCATGATTGGTTTGTTGAATAGCTTTTCGGCTTGAATGCCCTGGGTATTCACGGATATATTGCACATGTTACCTATAACCCCGAAAAAAAATAAAAATAATGCCAGTTGCCATGGTTGAGCAGCAAGTCCTAAATTAATTAAGGCCAACACATAAAGAGTAGCTGCAATTGTTATAACTTTTCTGCTCCCAAAATGGGTAACCAGTTTTCCGGATACCGGCATGGTGCAAAGCTGCCCAAGGGGCAATGCCAATAATACGCTGCCAAGTGCTGCGTCTGATAAATGTAAACGATATTTGATATCAGGAATACGACTTGCCCAGGACGCAAAAGCAATGCCCTGGCCAAAATAAAATAACGAAACCGCTATTCTTATGCGGTTGAGCTCTTTGTGCACTCCACGAAATTCGTGTTTGCTTTGTTTTGCCAATTCCTCCGTTGCAATAAGTTTATCCGGGCTGTCATGCTGTTTCAAGGCGCAAAGGTGCTGAAATATCAAATGATTATGAAAATTTAAACCTTAAGTAACTAATTTACCTATTACTTCGCTTGGGTTTAGCGATTGGGCAAACAGGTTATCAATGGCATCTTCTTATTGGCACCTTATTCAGTTTGGCAAAATGATCGCACCTGCAATTGTCAAAGTCTACTTCGTCTTAAGAATGTCTGGGGCATAAATATTGCTTCAGCTTTGAAAACAAATTGATATGGCGCTGATTGGTGGGGTAATTAAAAAAGCAATAGATATTACCGGGTTCATTAGTTCTGAACCTAACCCGTCGAAAGCGCAAAAGCTGGTTTTAAAGCAACTTCTCAAAAAAGCCCGGCTTACTGCCTTTGGGATGAATTTTAAATTCAGCCAGATCCTTGGTAGTCCGGATATAATAAAAACCTTCCAGGAAACGGTGCCGGTATTCGATTATGACGCCATGTTTGATAACTGGTGGCATTACCTGCTGAAAGGCCATCAGAACGTTACCTGGCCTGGTGGCCAACAATATTTTGCTCTTAGTAGCGGCACCACCAGTAACAAAAAATACATTCCTGTAACCAATGACATGATTAATTCGATAAAGAAGTCGGGAATGCAACAAGTAATGAGCCTGAAAAATTTTGACCTTCCCTCTGATTTTTTTGAGAAAGACATTATGATGCTGGGCAGTAGTACCCAACTAATTGAACAGGAAGATCATTTTGAAGGTGAGATCAGTGGAATCAGCGCAGCTAACATTCCAGCTTGGTTTAGTGGATTCTATAAACCAGGATCTGCAATTGCTTCTATTGAAAATTGGGATGAGAAAGTGAGACGGATTGCAGAAGAAGCACCCAAATGGGACATCGGCAGTATTTCTGGTATTCCTTCGTGGGTTGAATTAATGCTTAAGGAGATCATCAGCCTCAATAATCTAAATACCATTCATGACATCTGGCCAAACCTGCATGTTTATACATCCGGCGGCGTTGCATTTGAACCCTATCGTAATAGCCTGGAAAAATTATTAGCAAGGCCCTTGATATATATTGATACCTACCTGGCTTCAGAGGGCTACCTGGCAACTCAAAAGAGGCCGGATTCTAGTTCCATGACTCTTATTGTTGATAATGGTGTATTTTTTGAATTTGTACCTTTTTTGGAAGAAAATATTGATGAAGAAGGACGTGTTAAAAAAGGAGTACAGATACTTACGTTGCAACAGGCATCTGAAAATACCGAATACGTTTTGTTAATCTCTACCGTTGCGGGAGCCTGGAGATACATGATCGGTGACACTGTTATTATTACGGATAAAAAGAGGTCTGAAATCCAGATAAGTGGAAGAACCAAACATTACCTGAACGTGGTTGGCGAGCAACTATCAGTTCAAAAGATGAATCTGGCAGTTGAAAAACTGGAAAAGGAGTTAGATATAGAGATCAAGGAATTTACTGCTGCAACCGTTCAACAGGAAGACGGATTCATAATGAAGTGGATTATTGGAGCGGATAAGACGGTTGACGATGCAAAAGCGGCGGGGCTTATTGATATGGAACTATGCGATAACAATAAAAATTATAAGGTAGCTAGAAGTAAAGCTTTAAAAGGCCTTACCCTGGAAGTAGTTCCAGTCGAGCACTTCTATAGATGGAGCGAGGAATTTAAAAAACTTGGTGGACAGGCAAAGATTCCTCGAGTAATGAAAGAAGAAGAATTTAATGAATTCCGAAACTATGTACAACAATTAGCGTAGTTCTGCCGTAAGTTTTTCTAACTGTTTTTCTTCCAGTTTTCTTACCTGCTCCATGATAACATCCGGCGAAAGGTACAGCCTTGCAATTTTATCTTTGTAGGCTTTTGGCAATTCAGCATGATCCAGTATAAACCGTTTTGTAGTAACAATGTAGTTGCCAAGACCATGATCAACGGCATAGGTGTCTGCAATGATTTCTGCGCCTTTCACGTAGCTGGATGAAAAAACATATTGATAACCAAACGAAATCATTCCGACATTGGTCCTGTTCTCATAGTCAAGTATGTGCCCCAGCTCGTGGCCTATCCATCCTATCATTACATCATCAGGTATATGATCAATAGGAATCGATGAATGGGTGAGCTTGAATTGAGCACTTATATTTATTCTATAACTTCTTTTATCTCTTTTGCGTAGCAGTGTTCGAAAAACAGGTTGTGCCTGCATTACAGAAGATTTAATGTTTGACTTAAAAACGAAATTAATCGCTGTGTTTTTCAATTCTGGGTAGAATGACAGCGCTTTAAGAACGTTTTTTTCTATTAAAGTAGGAATTTGCTTGTTATTGCTGAAAGATAGATTTTCCAAGTCCGGTTCGTTGTTTAAATGTAGAATCTGAGATAACTTCAAAAAAAGTAACACCAACTTCATTGAAGTAATTTAATCTTTTAACGGCTTATCAGATGTTTTGTTTTGCACACGATCTGAAATAAATTTTAACCTAAGGGTTTATATCGTTTCTTCTATTACTTCCACTTTGTTCAGTTATTTAGATAAAGCCTTCAGTGCTAATTGCCTTACCTTGTGTAGATATGAATAGCAACGGACCAATAATTATTATAGAAGATGATTTAGACGACCAGGAAATATTTGAACAGGTTTTTCAAACCCTGGCGTACCCTAACGAAGTTATCTTCTTTGCAGACGGCCAGGAAGCACTTGATTTTTTAAACAGGAGCGACATCACACCGTTTCTCATATTATCTGATATCAATATGCCTAAACTAGACGGCTTTGCTTTAAGGAACAAAATACGGATGG
>JBBJOD010000347.1:0-5721 GCA_037721715.1 Chitinophagaceae bacterium
TAATTTCTTTCACGCAGATATCGACGGCAGCAACATTGTAAAAACTTACAAAGCAGCTACATACAGCTGGTTCGTGCGTCAAACTTCCCGTTTTGCTTTACCGAAAAATATCGACTTCCAGTTAAGAGCAAATTACGAGGCGCCCCAAAAAACGGTACAGGGTAGCCGCAAAGCGTTGTACTATTCCGACCTTTCTTTAAGTAAGGATATATTCTATGGAAAAGGTACCTTGAACTTTACGGTGCTGGACGTTTTCAATTCAAGGAGAATACGCTCTGTTTCCAGGGGTTTCAACTTTTATACAGAAGGAGACGCGCAAGGCAGGAGGCGCCAGTTGAATCTAACGCTTAATTACCGCATCCGCCAGGTGAAACAGGCCAAGCCGAAGAAGACAGATGGTACGGAAGAAGGGTTTTAAGGGTAGCATCTGTCAGCAGGTACAAGGTCCATCGGGCATTGCTTTATGATCAATTATACTTCTATGAAGTTCAATGGAACACTTTGCCTTCTCGGTTCTTCCTCTGCGCCCTCTGCGTTTCCTCCTTTGCGGTCAAAAAATCTGCCCGGGCCAGGTCACTTGCGATAATGCTTTGTGAATACTTTGCAAAACCTCGAAGCTTTCGTCAGTTGATGCGATATACGGTTTATCTTTATGTTTCAAAATATTTCCCAAAATTTTAAAAGTTATGTATAAAATTTTCCCTGCGTTTATTGCAGGTATCGCACTGTTTTCTTTTATGCCAGGAGCCGCCTTCCACGGTAAAACTGGCTTGCCAATTTTTGATACCAGCGTTGCACCTGTTGAATCAAAACCCCCTAACAGTGCCTATAAGCCAGCTTACGCCGGCCAGACCCGGACTACCGGTGTTAAGACAGTAACTGCCTACGAAGGAAAAATGATTTCAAGTGCGCTCAAGAGTCCATGGGGAATTACCAGTCTTCCTGATGGAAGATTCCTGATCACAGAGAAAAAAGGAACCATGCGGATAGCGACGGGCGCCGGTGCGATCAGCGATTCAATTACAGGCCTGCCAGCTGTAAATTCAAGAGGCCAGGGTGGACTTTTAGGCCTGACTACCGATCCTTCATTTACACAAAACCGCATGATATACTGGGTTTTTTCAGAAAACCTTCCTGAAGGAAATCTTACGTCCGTTGCCAAGGGTAAACTGTCGGCCGACGAAAAGAAGATTGAAAATGCCACTGTCATCTACCGTGCAACACCGGCGTACAAAGGAGTATTGCATTACGGTGGTAGAATTTTGTTTGATAAAGCCGGTAACCTTATCGTGAGTACCGGTGAACGTTCAGACATGGAAACAAGGCCGCAGGCCCAACAATTGAATTCAGCACTAGGCAAGGTGATAAGAATTACTACCGATGGCAAACCTGCTGCTAACAATCCCAGTTTTGCCGGCAATGCCAATGCAAGACCTGAATTGTATTCTTATGGTCATCGGAACGTCGAGGGGATGGCCCTGCATCCTGTAACCGGTGATCTATGGGAAGCTGAACTAGGACCGAGAGGTGGAGATGAACTGAACAGGATACAGCCGGGAAAGAACTATGGCTGGCCTACCATTACTTATGGCATCGAATACAGTGGCCCAAAGGTCGGTGAAGGCATACAGCAAAATGAAGGAATGGAACAACCGGTATATTATTACGACCCGGTAGTATCGCCCAGCGGTATCACTTTTTACACCGGCACTGCCATTCCTGAGTGGAAAAACAACCTGTTTATCAGCTCGCTGAGCGGTCAGCACATCGCCAGGCTTATTATAGAAGACAACAAAGTGGTTGGAGAAGAAAGATTGCTTGGAAGTGAGGGTCAAAGGTTCCGTGATATCACCCAGGGAAAAGATGGTGCATTGTACGCGGTAACTGATAACGGAAGGTTGTATAGAATAGGCAAAAAATGATTTTCTGCAAAAAGCCTGTTAGGTTCTAACGACCTGGCAGGCTTTTTTGTGTTCGTGATTGTTGAACCTGCGCCTTTAGTGGTTAAAGGTGTCGCCAGGCACAAGTTGTCCATCGGGCACAGTTTCGAAACAAAAAGAATTCCAAACCAGCCCGATGGAACACTTGCGCCAGGAGCTTGGGGCGCCCTCAAACTGGCGCAAGTGTTCCATCGGGCTGAATACAAGCAGGTATTAATTGAGAGGCCATTTAAACACAAAGCAATTGCCGATGAACAACTTGTGCCTTTGGGTGATTAGAACCCTTAGGTAGCCTCGTTCAGGCACGAGTTGTCCTCCGGGCCAACTTGTATAAATGTATAATACCGAAAGGCCCGTCGGACCGACCAACGTTTCATTAATCCGATAAACTAGTTAGCAAACCAAAGTTCCAATTTCGGTTTGCTGGTTGATTCTGAAGATTGAATGATACCATTCCTGCCTTTGTCTTCATTATCCCCCAACTGCCTGGTTTCCCTAACAAAAACAAACGTTATTCCCTTACCGGCATGTTTTGTAATAAGATCGGTTACATCCAGCATATGTTCTTCTTCTATGGTATAAAGAGCAATTTCACCCGCAATAAATGCATGTTGACCTACCTCTTCAACAAGAGCTTCCTTATCATCAAGCAGTAAAGCATTTTTCCAATTTAATTTCCGCTCGTCAAATTGTTCAGAAGGAATTCCGTATACATGCAACCTATAGGGTTGGTTACCCTTATCAACTTTCCCTCTAACTGTTAAGATTATGCGTTGTGCCTGCGCAGTCTTTAAGGGAAGGTCGAAGTGAATATATGACACTTTGTTATTGGCTGGTTTAGAAGCATCCAGGCCGACAGATAACTGGCCCTGTCCGTAATTTTTCAGCGCGTTACTACCTGCTGATACCGTTGCATCGTTGGAAGAAAAAATGGAAGATTTGCCAAGCTTGCCTCGGGCAATAGTTAGCAGCGTCACAGCTTGGGGAGATAAAGTGAATCTTAATTTTTTATTTGCGGGAGTGTTTATAAGCCTCGTAACTTCTCCGAAGTGCAAGGGGCCGACTGTTTCAATGGTCACCGGACTGCCAGCATTGATGTTCAATGAAGACAGATCCAATTGAATATGGTCATTGTACTGTCCACGCTGCACCAGCCATACGTAATAATTATCTGAATTTTCATCGAAAGAGCATAATGCATCCAGGTTATCGTCCTTAACCGATATAGCGGTTTCGAATAATGGACGTTCGTTTTTGAAACCTTTAGCAAACAAACGTACCACTTCACCCGTGCGCTGAATGCCTGATACGTTGAAACTTGGTATTGCTTTTTCTGGCCCGTTGATACCAAATAGTTTTATTTCACGCACTTTAACAATGCCGGTATCATTAGTCACAAAACGAATCTTATTAGTTACTACAGTTTTGCCGAAAATTTTAAAAACCTGCGCATACTTGTTGCTTTTCTCCTCGAACCCGGGAATCTTTTTCCATTCGCTTTTTTCTAGGTATTGAAGGCTGAAATTCTTTACCCTGTCAGGAGCAGTATAAAGTCCGGATGCCGAGCCGGTGTATATGACAGCGCTGCCCAGGCTTGTGGCTGCTCCAAGGTCAATTTCGATCCATTTTTGTTGAGCGCCTGAATCAGAATACCACGCAGACCGGTCTGATTTATCTCCGTCTACAATAAACTTCAAAGGTTGAACAGTTGTTTCAGAACTTGCTGTCACCGGTTTATTTTTGGCAAGGTTCACATAGGCATCTTCCACAATTCGTTTACCCTGCCAGGTGAGATGATGGCCGGACTTCACACCTGAGATATAGGTCTCTGAGACGGTATTTGAAAATTTAAATGCCCACATTCCATAAGCCGCGTTATTGGTATTGTTGGTATAAATTCCGGCCCATTCGGTAAATAGAGAAGGCGAATCCATTGTTTCTTCTTTGTCTATCAGGTACGCATTCATCCACCTCCCGATTTCGGTGTAAACAACCGGCAAAGCCTTGCCGCCTGGCTGGTTTTCAGAAAGAAGTTTACTGATATTCGAAACACGGCTCTCGTAACCAGCTGCCGGCGAATTATAAGAGTGCGTAGAAAACATACCCAACAAATCTTCGTCGACTGGTTTGCCATGGTAGTCGGTACGCATACTTTTGGCAACTGCCGCCCACCATTCCGGGTTATTGCCCGCAGTAACCGGCCCCAGCATCCGGGCTTTCAATCGCTTGTTGTATCTTTTATTCACATCTTCAACGGCAGATTTTAAAGCATCAGAAACAATCTGCATTCCGCTTATCCACTGATCGAGTTTCATTGGCCCTGAAGCCCTGTGGTTTGGCTCGTTCTGCATAGCGAACATGGTTACGTCGCCCGTTTTGGCGGCATAATAAGCCAGTGCATAATACCGCTGCCATTGCTGCCATTTGTTGCTCCAGGTCTCGTTGAAGTCGGTATTGTTGATCTGCAAAACAGGATCAACTTTTAAACGCTTCAGTTCTGATAGAACATAGGAGAGAACCATTGGATTGGTTGATTTAACTTTTTCTGTGTCTTCAAACAAGGGAAGCAGTAGGTTCCATTTTATGAACTCATTTTTTTCCGGATCTGATCGCAGGCTTTCTTTCCTCTTGTCAAACTCTACTGCGCCTGTAATGCTTTTATCTACCTGTATAGCGGTTAACGGAACATAAGAGTTTAATGAAGTCCAAACCCGCAGGCTGTTTACACCCGAATACGCTATCCACCCCGACGCATTACTACCGGGCATGTAGTATCCCTGGTTGTACCCCACATACTTCATTGTTTTACCCACTACTTTATCCCTAACTGTGATGGTTAGTTGCTGATCAGTAAGCCGTTCATTTTTCTGCTGGAGGCTGGTTGTACTGCCGGCTACCACCCGGTTCGTTTCTGTACCAAATACTTCTATTTCCATTATACTGATCGGCTCGCCATCGTCACAAACAAAACGGATCCTTGAACAGTTAAGCAGGGGTGTAAAAGTATAGGGCACTATGGTTAACCGGTTTTCATGTACTTCCGTGTTGGGTATGTCGGTCCAATTTGCATCGTCCCAATATTGCAGTTTGAAGTTTTTAGCTGAAAAAAAGCCTGGTGCCTGGCTCAGTTCAGAGGCAGTAAGTTCAGCCTGCGGTATGCCGGTATGCACGACTATCCTGCTGATGTTGCAATATTTCTGGAGGTCCAGTTCTAAGATGTTGGGCGGTGTTACATTCTGAGACATCCATTTCGATTGGCGTGTTACCTTGCCATCCACCACGTTACGGGCGGGGTAATTGCCGTTGACTGAATTGGCAATCACCGGCTTGTTCAATGCCACATTCTTTTCCTGGGCGGATATCTGATGGTTGATAAGAAAGAAAATTATAAAAAGTTTAAATTTCATATTGCTTTTATCATGTAAAAATAATCTCAGGTAACCTGAAGCAAGTGTTCCAACTGGTTCATCTTACGTTAGAACTGGCGCAAGTGTTCCATCGGGCAGTTTGGACGTCTATTTGTTTTGACTAGTGCCCGATGGACAACTCATGTGCCTTCGTCCGAACCCAGGGTAACATTGGAGAGCGCAAAAAAATAGCTACTGATTGTTCCTGAAAATAAATCATACTGAAAGGCACAAGTTGTCCAACTGCAGCTTGTGTTGCAGTTTTGCATCCAGGAACCCGTTGGAACACTTGCGCAAGGTAGTTGCGCTGTCGACCTGTTTCAGGCACAAGGTACTGTCATAAAAACCAAATAATTTTAGTCACTATTTTCATT